>JAVXWK010000350.1:0-19850 GCA_032230575.1 Pseudonocardiales bacterium
TCGGACAAGATCTCGTGGACCGCGCCGTTGCTGGTGCTCTACGAACTCGCGGCGGGCGCGCTCATAGGCGTGCTGCTCGGCGTTTTCGGTGCGGCGGCGCTGAGACGCGCGGCGCTGCCCTCGACCGGTCTCTACCCGCTCGCCACCGTCGCGGTGTGCGTGATCGCCTACACCGCGGGCGATCTGGTGCACGCGTCCGGTTTCCTCGCCACCTACGTCGCCGCGCTCGCCCTGGGCAACGCCCGCCTGCCGCACCGCGCCGACACCCTCTCGTTCGCGGAGGGACTGGGGTGGCTCGCCCAGATCGGGCTCTTCGTCCTACTCGGCCTGTACGCCTCGCCGTCACGGCTGCTCGACGCACTGGTGCCCGCGCTGATCGCGGGGGTCGTGCTGATGTTCGTGGCCCGGCCGCTGTCCGTCGTGCTCGCCTCGCTGCCGTTCAAGGTGCCGTGGCGGGAGCAGGCGTTCCTCTCCTGGTCGGGGCTGCGCGGTGCGGTGCCGATCGTGTTCGCGCTGATCCCGTTGATCCAGGGCGTCCCCGGCGCGCGCGATCTGGTCGACGCGGTGTTCGTGCTGGTCATCGTGCTGACGGTGGTGCAGGGGACGACCCTGCCGTTCCTCGCGCGACGGCTCGGGCTGGTGAACCTGCACGAGGCGCAGGAGGTGCAGGTCGACTCCTCGCCCTTGGACGAGCTGGGCGCCGAGCTGCTGCAGGTGCACATCCAGCGCGGGTCGAAGCTGCACGGCGTCTACATGACCGAACTGCGGCTGCCGGTCGGCGCCACGGTGAGCCTCGTGGTGCGGTCGGGAAAGAGTTTCACGCCACAGCCGACGACCCGGCTGCAGGTCGACGACCAGTTGCTCATCGTGACCACCGAGGAGGCGCGCGACGCCACTGAGCGGCGCATACGTGCCGTGGACCGGGCTGGTCGCTACGCACGGTGGAAGGGCGAGACCGGTGACTAGCTCGGTCTCCGAGGCTTCTCACCATGTGATCGGTGGTCGACTCCGGCCGCGCGGCTCCGCTAACGTCATCGGCAGGTCATGAGAGCCAGCGTCAAGCCCAAGCTTGCTGGCCGGCAACCCTCCAACCGCGGTGGGGTGCCCTTGGTGAGGACCTGGTCCGGCGCGTGGGGCGCCGGTCAAGCGCGGGCCTTCGCTGGATGGGGCCCCTGGCCTCGGAGGCAGCTCGATGACGCTCGCGATCACCCCTGGCACGGTCACCACGGTTCCGGCTGTCGTCGGCTCTGACCTGCGCGTTCCGCTCGTCACCGGAGAACGCGTGACGTATGCGAACCTCGATCACGCGGCTTCGGCTCCCTGTCTGCAGGAGGTGCGCGACGCCGTCGACGAGCTGCTGCCCTGGTACGCCAGCGTGCACCGCGGCGCCGGGTTCGCCTCCCAGGTCTCCACTCGCGTCTACGAGCAGGCGCGTGACCGCATCCGCAAATTCGTCGGGGCTCGCTCCTCCGACACCGTCGTCTTCACCCGCAACACCACTGATTCGCTGAACCTGTTGGCGCGCAGCGTTCCCAAGAACACCGCCGTGGTGCTGTTCGACAGCGAGCACCACGCCGCGTTGCTGCCTTGGCGTGGGCCCAACGTTCAGCGCATCCCCGCTCCGTCTTCGTCCGGCGCCGCAGTTGTCGCGCTGGACCGGGCGTTGGCCGCCGCCCCGGTCGGCCCACGGCTCGTGATCGTCACCGGGGCGTCCAACGTCACGGGGGAGCTGTGGCCGGTCGCGGAGCTCGCGAAGGTCGCCCGCAGGCACGGCGCGCGCATCGCTCTGGACGCCGCGCAGCTCGCCCCGCACCGCCCGATCGACGCGCGTGAGCTGGGTGTCGACTACATCGCGTTCTCCGGCCACAAGATCTACGCGCCGTTCGGTGCCGGTGTGCTCGTGGGCCGTGCGGACTGGCTGCAGCAGGCCCAGCCGTACCTGGTGGGCGGTGGTGCGACGGCCAAGGTGACCGACCACGGCGACCGCCTCGGCGTGGCCTGGTCCGCGGTGCCCGAGCGGCACGAGGCCGGCAGCCCGAACGTCGTCGGCGTGCACGCTCTGGCTTCTGCCTGCGAGATCCTGTCGCGGCACTGGGAGCAGACCGTCGCGCACGAGCAGGAGCTGCTCACGCGCCTGTACGACGGCCTGCGCACGATCCCGGGCTTCCGCGAGCTGTCGATCCTGACCGACGCCGACAAGGTGGGCGTCGTCAGCTTCACGATCTCCGGCTTCGACGCGGGCTTCCTCGCGGCGGCGCTGTCCGCCGAGTACGGCATCGGCGTCCGTGACGGAGCGTTCTGCGCGCACGTGATCGTCGGCCGGCTCGTCAAGCAGGCCGGATCGCACGAGGAACGCGCCGTGCGCGCGTCGATCGGCCTGGGCACGACCGCCGAGCACGTGGACCGTTTGGTGGCGGCGTTGCGCACTCTCGTCACCGAAGGTCCGAAGTGGACCTACACGCAGCGCGACGGCCGCTGGGTGCCCGAGGACGACAGCCGAACCCTGCCGCCGTTCCTCGCGTAGTCCCGGTAGTGGACAATGACCTGGTGAGTGACGAGTCCAAGGCCGCCGACGAGGCCGCTGAGAAGCCTGCGGAAGAGCAGGTCAGCGAACCGAAGCCGGTCGTGGAACGGAAGTCGAACGAGTTCGTCGGGGTCGATCTCGCCGACGACGATGACGACGACACCGGCACTGACGCCGACACCGGCAGTGACACCGACACCGACACCGACACGGCCACCGGCGCTGACATCGGCGCTGACACCGAGGCTGTGGCTGTGGCCGAGGCCGAGGAGACGCCGGCCCCGGAGACGGACGCCGAGAAGCCCGCCGAGCGGGTCGTGTCCGCGGACGACGTCATCGAGCCGGAGTTCTCGATCACCGGGTCGCTGCCGGAGCCGCGGACCAGGATCCTCGCGATTCTGGCAGCAGGTGTGCTGGCCCTGGACGTCCTCACCAAAGTCCTGTCCGTGGCGTTTCTAGAGGGTGCCGACCCGATCAAGCTGTTCGGTGGCGTGCTCTACCTGACGTTCGTCCGCAACCCCGGCGCCGCGTTCGGCATGGCCGAGGGCATGACGTGGATCCTGGCGCTCATCGCGCTGGGCGTCGCCGGGTTCATCCTCTGGATCTCGCGCAACCTGCGCTCCCAGCCCTGGGCCATCGGCCTGGGGCTCGTTCTGGGCGGCGCGGTCGGCAATCTCGCCGACCGCCTGTTCCGGGAGCCGGGGCCGATGCGCGGCCACGTGGTGGACTTCCTGTCGCTTTTCGACCCGTTCGGCCGAGTGTGGCCGGTGTTCAACGTCGCCGACATGGCGATCGTCTGCGGTGGCGCGACGATCGTGGTGCTGGCGCTCATGCAGCACGACTACGACGGGACGGTTCACAAAGAAGAGAAGAAGGTCGACGCGTGAGCGGATATCGAACGCTGCCGATTCCCGATGGGCTTGAGGGCATGCGTGTCGACGCGGGCCTCGCCAAGCTGCTCGGGTTGTCGCGGACCGTCGTGGCGGCGATCGCCGACGCGGACGACGTGCTGATCGACGGGCGGGTCGTCGGCAAGTCCGACCGGCTGACGGCCGGGGCGATGCTCGAGATCACGCTGCCCGCACCGCCGCAGCCGATCACGGTGCAGGCGATTCCCGTCGAGGGCCTGATCATCATTCACGAGGACGACGACATCATCGTCGTCGACAAGCCTGTCGGCGTCGCCGTGCACCCGTCGCCGGGATGGACCGGCCCCACCGTCGTCGGTGGTCTGGCAGGCGCTGGACGCCGCGTCGCGACATCCGGTGCCGCGGAACGTCAGGGTGTCGTGCATCGGCTCGACGTCGGCACCACGGGCGTGATGGTGGTGGCGAAGTCCGAGTCCGCGTACTCGGCGTTGAAGCACGCCTTCAAGGAGCGGACGGTCGACAAGGTCTACCACGCGATCGTCCAGGGGCATCCGGACCCGATCAAGGGCACGATCGACGCTCCGATCGACCGGCATCCCAAGCACGACTACAAGTTCGCGGTGATGAACTCCGGCAAGCCGTCCATCACGCACTACGAGGTGATGGAGGCGTTCCGGGCGGCCTCGCTGGTCGAGGTGCACCTGGAGACCGGACGCACGCACCAGATCCGCGTGCACTTCTCCGCCTTGCACCACCCGTGCGTGGGCGACCTGACCTACGGGGCCGACCCGACGCTGTCCAAGCGGCTCGGGGTGGCGCGGCAGTGGCTGCACGCGCGGCAGCTCGGGTTCCACCACCCGGGCACCGGTGAGTGGGTCACCTACACCTCGGAGTACCCGGAGGACCTGGCCTCGGCGCTGGAGAAGCTGCGCGAAGAGGGCTGATTGCGTCTGGGTAAATCACCGGTTGACGAGCTTTCATTTGATGTTAATCGGTGTCCTGCCTAGCGTTTCCGGCATGAACCTCATTGTTCTCGCCGCCTCCGGTCGGACCGGTCTCGCGCTCGCCCGCAAGGCGCTGGAACGCGGCCACACCGTCACCGCGATCGCCCGGGATCCGGAGCGCGTCGCCCTCGACCACGCGAACCTGCGCAAGGTCGCGGGTGACGTGACGGACCCCGCGAGCATCGCCGAGGTCGTCGACGCGGACTCCGTCGTGCTCTCCGGTCTCGGCACCGACGCGGCCGGAGTGCTGCTCGACGGCGCCAAGGCGGTGGTCGCCGCCGAACCGAAGCGGATCATCTGGCTCGGCGCGTACGGCACCGGCGCGTCGGCGGAGGCGGCGGGCGAGGGTGCCGGCGTGCTCTGGAAGTTCCTGGGCGACCGGATCCCGGACAAGATCGCGGCCGACGACACCGTCCTCGCCGCCGGTGGCACCGTCTTCCACGCCGGGGTGCTCAGCGACGAACCGGAGAGCCCCGGCCGGCGCACGGTCGGCCTGGACGCCGCGCCGCCGTTCGATCTCGCGGCGAAGGTCAGCCGGGAGACCGTGGCCGCGGCCATGCTCGACGAGGCAGAGAACCCGCGCTTTCCCGGCGCCGTCGCCCTGCCGCTAGCGGGCTAGCGCCTCCGCGAGGGCGGCCCGCACCTGGTCGCGCAGCCACGCGTGGGCGAGGTCGGAGTCGTAGCGCTGGTGCCAGTTGCAGTTGACCGGCGCCTCCGGCGACTCGGCCGGCAGCGGCCGGGTGACCAGTCCGAACGCCTCGATCAACGGACGGCAGAGGATCGTCGTCGTGGTGACCAGCGCGTCGCTCGCCGCCGCGATCTGCAGGGCGGTGTGGACCGTCGCCACGCTCGCGATCACCTTGCGCCGCAAGCCTTCCGTCGCCAGCAGGTCGTCGATCGGGGCGGTCAGACGGCCACGCCGGGAGACCAGCACGTGCGGTTGTGCCGCGTACGACGGCAGGTCGAGGTGGTCGGCGCAGGGATGGCCCGCGCGCATGACCACCGCGAGTGGATCGGTGCCGAGCGTCTCGGAGCGGAACTCCGGCAGACCGGGACGGCCGCCGCCGAGCTCCAGGTCGACCCGGCCGTGGCGCAGGTCGTCGGTGTCGGCGGAGTTCTCGGCGAGCACCCGCAGCCGCACGCCGGGTGCCTGCCGCGCGATCCTGCCGACCAGCTCGGGCACCAGCGACGAGGCGAGCGCGTCGTGGCACTGGACCGTGAAGGTGCGGTCCAGTTCGGCCAGGTCCAGCTCACGGCTCGGCGCGAGCACGGCGTTGGCCTGCCGCACCAGCCTGTTCACCTCTTCCCTGATCCCGAGTGCGTACGGCGTTGGCGTCATCGAGTGACCCGTCCGCACCAGGATGTCGTCCCCGGTCACCTTCCTGATCCGCCCCAGCGTGCGGCTGACCGCGGGTGACGACAGGTGCAGCCGTTGCGCCGCACCCATCACGCTGCCCTCTTCGAGCAGGGCGTCCAGCACGGTCAACAGGTTCAGATCCGCTTGCATGATTGGAGAACATCATGGAGTTGCTCGCTACCACCACCGCCGCCGTTCGCCGCGCCGGAGCGCGGATGCTCCGGAGGTACTCGACGGAGTCGCGCACGTCCGGCCTGGCCGAGCTCGTCGCGGCCGTCCGTGCCAACGACGAGGTCGTCGTCGACCTGCTGAAGCCGGACCTGGCCGAGATCCGCCCGAGCGCGAGCTGGCTCAACGACGAACATGGTTCCGGCCCGCTGGAATCGGGCGAGTGGTGGCTCGTCGACCCGGTGGGCGGCAACATGAACGCGGTCCACGGCATGACCGACTGGAACATCGGCGTCAGCCTCGTCCGCGACGGCCGCCCGGTGCTCGCGGTCGTGTACTTCCCGCTTTTCGACGAGATGTTCACGGCCATCGACGGCGGTGGCGCGTTCCTGAACGGCGTGCGGCTGCGGGTCTCCGGCAAGACGTCGCTGGACGGCGCGCTGGCCGGCACCGGTCAGGCGCAGCCGGGCCAGGGCCCGGCGATGGCGGACCGGGTGGGTGCCTCCTACAGCGCGATGGCGAAGGAAGCCCTCTACGTCCGGATCTCCGTGCCGGTGACTCATCAGCTCGCTCAGGTCGCCGCGGGACGGATGGACCTGCACTGGCAGTACGACAACGTGCGCGCGCACGCGTCCGGTGTGCTGCTCGTCCAGGAGGCGGGCGGTGTCGTCACCGATCTCGACGGCAAGCCGTGGGAGCTGACCAGCACCGAGTACCTCGCCGCCGCGCCGGGCGTGCACGCGGCGGCGCTGGAGGTGCTCAGCCGGGTGGACTCCAGGTGAGGTCGATGGTGTCCATGGCGAGCGCGGCCTCCACCTGCCGGGCCAGGGCATGCGGGCCGATGCGCGCGAGCACCTTCATCGCGAACGGCGGCACGTGCCGGGGAAGCTCGGGCCGCACCGTCGCGGCGAGCTGGTTGAACGTCAGGTTCGGCCCGCCGATCTCCACCACCTGACCGCGCAGGCTCCGGTCGATCACGGCCCGCTCGACGAGAGCGGCCACCTCGTCGACCGGCACGAAGTTGATCGGGTTGTCGCCGCGGCCGAACACCAGCGGCCGCCGCGACCGGCCGAGCAGCTCGACCCACAGTTCGCGGAACGCCGTTGCGCGGACGACCGTCCACGGCACACCGCATGCACGCAGGTGCTCCTCGGCCGCGTACTTCATGCGGTGCAAGAGCATCGGATGGTCCGCGGCCGCGCCCTGCACCGACAACATCACCACGTCCGCGCCGACAGCCTTCGCGGCGTTGACGAGGTTGGCGTTGCCGTCCCGGTCGACCGACTGCGGTGTCCCGCCGCCGGGTCCCGCGAACCCGTGCATGGCGGAGACCACCACGTCGACGTGCCCGAACGCGAGCGGGCGCCGGACGTCTCCCACGAGCACCTCGGCCGGCAACCCGATGGCGCGGGCCGGATCCCTGGTGAGCACGCACACCCGCAGCCCTCGATCGGCCAGCCTCCGCACGACCAGCCTGCCGAGCCGCCCGGTACCGCCCGCGACGAGGATCACGGCGCACCGCCGACCTGCTGGGTCAGCGCGGCGTCGACGCCGGGGCCGCCGTGCTCGACCGGTTCGAGGTAGAACCGTCCCCACACCGCGCGGTCGTCCTCGACGCCGAAGATCACCACCCCGCGCATCAGGTGCGGTGAGCCGTCGGGCCGCGTGCCGCGGTGCTCCCACTCGCTCCACACGGTGTCCCCGTCGGCCGTGTGCCGCAGCACCTCGACCTCCAGGTCCCCGACCGCCGCGAAGATTCGTGCCCAGTTGCGCCGGACCTGGTCCTGACCGCGGAAGCCGCGCTCGGGATGCGCGGGCGTCTCGTTGACGTAGCCGGGGGCGAAGCAGTCCACGAGCGCGTCGAGATCGCGCGCGTTGGCGGCCCGCTCGAGCCGTTCGATCATGGTGGCCACCTCCGCAGGAAATTAGGTACAGTCTCCTGTATTGAATATGGGAGCACACATGTCGGAAGTCAAGCGTCGCTATGACTCGGGTGCGCGCAAGCGTCAGGCGGAGGAGACACGCGCGGCCGTGTTGGCTGCGGCGGAGCGGTTGTTCCTGGCCAACGGCTACGCGGGCACGGCGATCGCGGACGTCGCCGCCGCGGCCGGGGTGTCGGTGGAGACCGTCTACAAACGGTTCCGCGGCAAGGCGGGGCTGGTGCGGGCACTGCGGGAACGGGCGCTAGCGGGCTCGGGACCCGTCCACGCCGAGCAGCGCTCCGACGCGTTGCGCGGCGAGGATCCGCACGTGATCGTGCGCGGCTGGGGGTTGCTGGCCGCCGAGGTGGCGCCGCTGGTCGCGCCGATCCTGTTGCTGGTGCGCGACGGTGCCGTGCACGACCAGGACCTGGCCCGGTTGCGCGACGAGCTGGACGACGACCGGTTGCGGCGGATGACGGACAACGCCCGCGCATTGCACGAACGCGGCCACCTGCGTGTCTCGGTGGAGGAGACCGCCGAGCTGCTGTGGACGTACACGGCGCCGGAGCTGTTCGAGCTGCTGGTGCTGCGCCGCGGGTGGCCGGCCGAGAGGTTCGGCGCGTTCGTGGCGGACGCGCTGGCCGCAGCCCTGCTGGACTGATGTGTAGTGGCCCCTTGACAAGAGGCCACTGCACATCAGTCCTCGACCGTCCAGACCAGGGTGTTGATGTCGACCTCGGGGCGGACGCTCCAGCGGACCTGGATCACCTCGATGGTGTCCGGCAGGACGAAGACCGTGTGGCCGCCCGCGGTTTCACCCGGCTGCGCGCCCAGCTTGTGGGCCGGGCGCGAGGAAAGGGAGACCGGGGCCTTGGTGACCGTCTCGCCCGTCTTCGTGACCAGCACGAGGTACATGTCCGGCAACGAGGTGTACGGGACCTGCGAGGTGTTGGTCACCTCGGTGTGGACGACCACGGCCCGTTCGCCCTCGGCCAGCTTGTAGCCCGCCGCGGTGAAGAGGAAGTCGGCCGGGTCCACGACCTCGACCAGCTGGATGGAGAGGCGGGCACCTTCGAGGCTGTCGGCTTCCAGGGTGGAGCCGACCTTGCCGGTGCGGGAGAACGGCTTGGGCTGCGGCTGGTCCGCCCGGACCCAGCCCGCCGACTGGGGCGGGCCCCAGGTGGCCTGCGGTGCGGCCTGGGGCTGGGCCGCGAAGGGCTGGCTGGGCGGGTTCTGCTGTGCGTACTGGACCTGGTGCGGGCCGCTCACGTGGTGGGGGCCGCTCTGGTGCACCGAGTACGGGCCGCTCGGAGGGCCGCCCACGTAGTTGCCGTAGGCCGCGGCGTTGGCCAGGGCCCTGCGGATGCCGTTGGGATCGCATTCGACGCCGACGAGCAGGGGAAGACCGCTGCCGGAGAGGGTGATCAGGCGCATGGCGGCCTCGCGCGGATCCATGCCGAGACGCTGGGCGATCTCGTGCACGGCGGCGCGGCCCGACTCGGCTAGAACGGCGAGCAGGCGAGCGTCTACTGGATCAGGGGCCACCACGAATTGAACGCTACCCGGCGCTCGCGGCCGCCGTGCCACGGCGTACCTGATCGAGATCACGGCGACAAACCGCCGAGCCTCCGTGAGGTGATCTTCGAGGCGGGATAGGGTTGGCGGATCCGGATTTCGCGTACTTCCCACGCGTCCGTTCGATCTCCTGGAGGTACGGTGGCGGACTCGTTTGTGCACCTGCACGTGCACACCGAGTACTCGATGCTCGACGGCGCGGCCAAGGTGGCACCGCTGTTCGAGGAAGCCGGGCGGCTCGGCATGACCGCTGTCGGTATGAGTGACCACGGCAACATGTACGGGTCGGACGAGTTCTACCAAACGGCCACGAGGACCGGCATCAAGCCGATCATCGGCATCGAGGCCTACCTCGCGCCGCACAACCGCCTGCACAAGAAGCCGGTGTTCTGGGGCGATCCCGGCCAGCGCGGCGACGACATCTCCGGTGCCGGCGCGTACACGCACATGACGATGTGGGCGCGCAACGCCGACGGGTTGCGGAACCTGTTCCGGCTGCACACCGAGGCGAGCAAGACGGGCTACTACTACAAGCCCCGCATGGACCGCGAGCTCGTCGCGGACCACGCCGACGGCATCATCGCGACGACCGGCTGCCCGTCCGGTGAGGTGCAGACCCGGCTGCGGCTCGGGCAGGTCGAGGAGGCGTACCAGGCCGCGTCGGACTACCGGGACATCTTCGGCAAGGACAACTTCTTCCTGGAGCTGATGGACCACGGCCTCGACATCGAGCGCCGGGTCCGCGAGGGCCTGCTGGAGATCAGCAAGAAGCTCGGCATCCCGCCGCTCGCGACCAACGACAGCCACTACGTCACCAAGGACCAGGCGGACACGCACTCCGCGTTGCTCTGCGTGCAGTCCGGCAAGATGCTGACGGACCCGAACCGGTTCAAGTTCGACGGCGACGGTTACTACCTGAAGTCGTCCGAGGAGATGCGGCAGATCTGGAAGGACCTGCCGGAGGCGTGCGACAACACACTGCTCGTCGCGTCGATGGTCGAGTCCTACGACGACATCTGGAGCATCAAGGACCGGATCCCGAACTTCGAGGTGCCCGAGGGCGAGGACCAGGCTTCCTGGTTCCGCAAGGAGATCAGGCGCGGTCTCGAGTGGCGGTTCCGCGGCTCCGAGGTCCCGGACGAGTACATCAAGCGGTGTGACTTCGAGGCCCAGGTCATCATCGACAAGGGCTTCCCGGCGTACTTCCTGATCGTCGCCGACCTCATCAACTACGCCCGCAGCGTGGGCATCCGCGTGGGTCCCGGTCGTGGTTCCGCCGCGGGTGCCGCGGTGTCGTGGGCGATGGGCATCACGAACATCGACCCGATCCCGCACGGCCTGCTGTTCGAACGGTTCCTGAACCCCGAGCGCACCGCCATGCCCGACATCGACATCGACTTCGACGACCGCCGCCGCGGCGAGATGATCCGGTACGCCAGCGAGAAGTACGGCGCGGACAAGGTCGCCCAGGTGATCACGTTCGGCACCATCAAGACCAAGGCCGCGCTGAAGGACTCGGCGCGCGTGCACCACGGCCAGCCGGGCTTCGCGATCGCCGACAAGATCTCCAAGGCGCTGCCGCCGCCGATCATGGCGAAGGACATCCCGCTCAACGGCATCGTCAACAAGAGCCACCCGCGCTACGGCGAGGCCGCCGAGGTCCGCTCGCTGCTGGAAACCGACGTGCAGGTGAAGGAGATCTTCGACACCGCGCTCGGTCTCGAAGGCCTGATCCGCAACGCCGGTGTGCACGCGTGTGCGGTCATCATGTCGAAGGACCCGCTGTCCGACTCCATCCCGCTCTGGTACCGCGACGACGGCTCGTTCATCACCGGCTGGGACTACCCGTCGTGCGAGAACATCGGCCTGCTGAAGATGGACTTCCTCGGGCTGCGCAACCTCACGGTCATGGGCGACGCCATCGAGAACATCGAGGCGAACCGCGGCAAGGACGCGGTGCCGGACTTCGACACGCTCCCGATGGACGACCCGGAGACGTACGCACTGCTCGGCCGCGGTGACACGCTCGGCGTGTTCCAGCTGGACGGTGGCCCCATGCGCGACCTGCTGCGCCGCATGCAGCCGACGTCGTTCGAGGACATCGTCGCGGTCGGCGCGCTGTACCGCCCCGGCCCGATGGGTGTGAACGCGCACAACGACTACGCGGACCGCAAGAACGGCCGCCAGGAAGTCAAGCCGATCCACCCGCAGCTCGAGGAACCGCTCAAGGAGATCCTCGGCGAGACGCACGGTCTGATCGTCTACCAAGAGCAGATCATGTTCATCGCCCAGGAGGTCGCGGGCTACTCGATGGGCCGAGCGGACGTGCTCCGCAAGGCCATGGGCAAGAAGAAGGCCGAGGTTCTGGCCAAGGAGTTCGAGGGCTTCCGGGAGGGCATGCGCAACGACCCGCGCGGCTTCTCCGACGAGGCGATCCAGGCGCTGTGGGACACGATCCTCCCGTTCGCCGGCTACGCGTTCAACAAGTCGCACGCGGCCGCGTACGGCCTGATCTCGTACTGGACGGCGTACCTCAAGGCGAACTTCCGCGCCGAGTACATGGCCGCGCTGCTCACGTCGGTCGGCGACAACAAGGACAAGTCCGCGGTCTACCTCGCCGAGTGCCGCCGCCTCGGCATCAAGGTGCTCCCGCCGGACGTCAACGAGTCGGCGCTGCGCTTCGGTGCGGTCGGCACCGACATCCGCTTCGGTCTCGGCGCGGTCCGCAACGTCGGTGCGAACGTCGTCGAGTCGATCATCAAGACCCGCAGGGAGAAGGGCAACTACACGTCCTTCACGGACTTCATGGACAAGTCCGAGCTCGTCGCGTGCAACAAGCGCGTGATCGAGTCGCTGATCAAGGCGGGCGCGTTCGACTCGTTCGGCCACACCCGCCTGTCGCTGATCCAGGTGCACGAGGACGCGGTCGACGCCGTCGTCCCGATCAAGCGCAAGGAAGCGGAAGGCCAGTTCGACCTGTTCGGCGCCGACAGCGGCGACGAGCCGGACGACAGCGCCTCCCCGCTGGCCCACCTCAAGTTCGGCACCGACGAGTACCAGCGCAAGCAGATGCTCAGCCTGGAAAAGGAGATGCTCGGGCTGTACGTGTCGTCGCACCCGCTGGACGGCGCCGAGCGGATCCTGCGGAAGTTCGCGCCCCGGCCGATCGCGGTCGTGCTCGACGATCCGCCCAAGGAAGGCGAGCTGATCGTCTCGGGCATGATCTCGTCGATCGAGCGCCGGGTGAACAAGAACGGCCTGCCGTGGGCGATCACGGTCATCGAGGACCTGGACGCGTCCATCGAGGTGCTGTTCTTCCCGAAGTCCTACGAGGTGCTGCGCGACGATCTGGAGCTCGACTCCGCCGTGTGCGTGAAGGGGCGGGTGAACTGGCGCGAGGACAAGATGGCGATCTTCGGTGACGGTGTCGTCCCGCTCGACATCAGCGACGCGGAGGCGAACCCCGGCGCGGATCCGCCCCTCGTCCTGGGTCTGCACACCAAGACCCTGACGCCGGAGCTGATCGAGGAACTGAAGATCGTCTTCAAGTCGCACGAGGGTCAGGTCGCCGTGCACCTGGAGGTGCAGAAGCGCGACAAGTCGAAGGAGATGCTGGTGGTGGACAACTACCGGGTCCAGCCGACGCCGTCGCTCTTCGGTGACCTCAAGACCATCCGCGGCGTGACGATCCAACGCTGAGGATCGCTCGAGAAATAGTGGCGAGAGTTGAGTTAACGGGGTTAACTGGGTTGGGTGACGACACTCACCCAGTTGCCCGACGACTACATCCAGAGCCCGCACGGCGTGCACGACATGTTGCGCGCCGAGGGGCCCGTGCGGGAAGTCCAGATGCCGCGCGGACTCAAGGTCTGGCTCGTCACGCGGTACGACGAGGCGAAGATCGCCCTCACCGCCCCGCAGGTCAGCAAGAACATCGTGGAGGGCGGCCACCTGATGGCGGTGCACTCTCCCGAGGGCGCCGCGCGCCGCGAGGTCGAACCCACGCTCGCCGTCCACATGCTCAACATGGACCCGCCGCACCACACCCGGCTGCGCAAGCTCGTGACCAAGGCGTTCACCGCCCGTCGCATCGAGCTCATGCGTCCGCGCGTCGAGGAGATCGCGGCCGAGCTGATCGCCAAGCTGAACGACGGCGACGAGGTCGACCTTCTGGAAGCGTTCGCGTTCCCGCTGCCGATCACGGTGATCTGCGAACTGCTCGGTATCCCGATCGACAACCGCGACGACTTCCGCGAGTGGTCGAACCAGCTGCTGTCCTTCGGCACGCCCGACCAGATCCAGGCCGCCGCGAGCGCGATGGCCGCCTTCCTGTTCCAGCACGTCACGGCGATCGCCGAGGCCGAGCCCGACGACACGTTCTTCTCCGCGCTCGTGCACGCCGACGACTCCGGTGACCGGCTGAACACCGAAGAGCTGATCTCGATGGCGTTCCTGCTGCTCGTGGCGGGCCACGAGACGACGGTGAACCTCATCGGCAACGCGGTGCTGTCGTTGTTGCGCAATCCGGACCAGCTGCAGATCCTCAAGGACCGCCCGGAGCTGATTCCGGCGAGCACCGAGGAGTTCCTGCGGGTGGAGGGACCCGTCAACCTCGCGACCTTCCGCTACACCAAGGAGCCCTTCGACCTCGGCGGCGTCACGATCCCCGAGAACGAGATCGTCCTGGTGTCGCTGGTCGCGGCGAACCGGGACCCGGAGCGCTACGAGAACGCCGACCAGCTCGACGTGACGCGGTCCGCGCAGGGGCACGTCGCGTTCGGTCACGGCATCCACTTCTGCCTGGGTGCGCCGCTGGCCCGGCTGGAGTTCGACGTCGCTCTGACGCAGCTGCTCGCGCGGTTCCCGAACCTGCAGCTGGCCGCCGAGCCGGAGACGCTGGTGTGGCGGGACAGCACGCTGATCCGCGGCCTGCACACGCTGCCCGTGCGCCTCGCTTAATGTCTGGCAGGTGGACGACCTGCTGAAGCTCGACCAGGCGCACGTCTGGCACCCGTACGGCCCGATGCCGGGCACCCAGGAACCGCTGCTCGTCACCGAGGCGGAGGGTGTCCGGCTCACGCTCTCGGACGGCCGGGAGCTCGTCGACGGCATGTCGTCCTGGTGGGCAGCCATTCACGGCTACCGCCACCCGGTGCTCGACGCGGCCGTCACCGAGCAGCTCGGCCGGATGAGCCACGTGATGTTCGGCGGGCTCACGCACGAGCCCGCCATCCGGCTCGCCGCAAAGCTCGTCGAGATCACCCCTGAGCCGTTGCAGCACGTCTTCCTGTGCGACTCCGGCTCGGTGTCGGTCGAGGTCGCCGTCAAGATGTGCCTGCAGTACTGGCGTTCGCAGGGCCGGCCGGAGAAGCACCGGATGCTGACGTGGCGCGGCGGCTACCACGGGGACACGTTCAACCCGATGTCCGTCTGCGACCCCGACGGCGGCATGCATTCGTTGTGGCGTGGAATTCTGCCGCAGCAGGTCTTCGCTGACGCGCCGCCGGCCGAGATGGACACCGCGTACGTCCAGCACCTCTCGGATCTCGTCGAACAGCACGCCGACGAGCTGGCCGCGATCATCGTCGAGCCGGTCGTCCAGGGCGCGGGCGGCATGCGGTTCCACGACCCGCGCTACCTGCACGTGCTGCGTGAGCTTGCATACACACACGACGTGCTGTTGGTGTTCGACGAGATCGCCACCGGCTTCGGCCGCACCGGCGAGCTGTTCGGTGCCGACCACGCGAACGTCAGCCCGGACGTCATGTGCCTCGGCAAGTCGCTGACCGGGGGCTACCTGTCGATGGCCGCCACCCTGTGCACGTCACGGGTGGCGGACGGGATCAGCAGGGGCGAGGTGCCGATCCTCGCGCACGGGCCGACGTTCATGGGCAACCCGCTCGCGTCGGCGGTGTCGCTGGCGTCGATCGACCTGCTGCTGTCCCAGGACTGGAAGCGCGAGGTCGCCCGGATCGAGAACGGCCTGAAGAACGGCCTGGCGCCCGCTCGTGAACTGCCGACTGTGAAGGACGTGCGGGTGCTCGGTGCGATCGGCGTCGTGCAGCTGCATGAGCCCGTCGACATGGCACGAGCCACCAAAGCGGCGGTCGACAACGGGGTGTGGCTGCGGCCGTTCCGCGACCTGATCTACACGATGCCGCCGTTCATCAGCACGGACGACGACGTCGCGACGATCTGTCAGGGCGTGATCGCGGCGGCGAGCTGAGAGTCGGTCGGCTCGACCAGGAACTCGCCGCCCGGCAACACCACGACGGGGATCTGCTTGCGGCCCGAGATCTCGATCGCCCGGTCGCGCGCCTCGTCGTCGTTCTCGACGTCGACGTAGGTGAACGGCACGTTGTTGCGGGTCAGCCACGACTTGGCCCGGCGGCAGTCACCGCACCATTCGGCGCCGTACATCACGATCGGTTGCTCGTTCATGCCCTCACGGTAGGTCACCGCCTAGGGTGAGTGCCTGTGAGCGTGCTGGTGATCACCGGAACCGGGACCGAGGTCGGCAAGACCGCGGTCACCGCGGGCATAGCGGCGCTGGCCAGGGCAGAAGGCAGACGGGTCGCGGTGCTGAAACCCGCCCAGACAGGCCTGCTACCGGGCGAGCCGGGCGACGTCGCCGAGGTGGCGCGGCTGGCGGGCGACGTGACGACCCGTGAGCTGGCCAGATACCCCGATCCGCTGGCGCCCGACACCGCGGCGAGACGGGCGGGCATGGCCACCGTGCACCCCGCGGACGTCGCCAAAGCCGTCACCGAGCTCGACGAGACCCACGACCTGGTGCTGGTCGAGGGCGCCGGCGGGCTGCTGGTGCGGTTCGACGAGGGCGGATCGACCCTCGCGGACATCGCGTGGGCGGTGAACGCGCCCGTGCTGATCGTGGCTCAAGCGGGGCTCGGCACCCTCAACACCACCGCTCTGACGGCTGAGGCGCTGCAACGGCGTGGCATCGAGTCGCTCGGTGTCGTGGTCGGCAGCTGGCCGTTGCACCCCGACCTCGCCTCCCTCACCAACCTGGCCGATCTGCCTCAGGCGGCGGCCGGCCCGTTGCTCGGCGCACTGCCTCAAGGTGTGACAAAGCTCGGTTCTGTGGATTTCCTGGCCGTTGCCAAGAGATCGTTTTCACCGTGGTTCGGGGGCGAGTTCGACCCGGAGACGTTCGCGGCTCAGTTCGCGGTCCAGTGACCTACGTCGCTCCACGATGAAGGATTCAGTGAGGCATAGTGCTCGCCAGGCCACAGGAGGAGGAGAGACCGTGACCGCAGCTCCGGAACAGATCGACGTGCTCGACGAGGCTCGTGAGCAGGTGCTCGAACGAGGAGTCGGACTGTCCGAAGCCCAGGTGCTCGAGGTGCTCGAACTTCCGGAGGACCGGATCCCCGAGCTGCTGGCCCTGGCGCACGAGGTGCGTGAGCGCTGGTGCGGCCCCGAGGTCGAGGTCGAGGGCATCGTCTCGCTGAAGACCGGCGGCTGCCCCGAGGACTGCCACTTCTGCTCGCAGTCCGGCCAGTTCCCGTCACCGGTGCGAAGCGCGTGGCTGGACATCCCCGGCCTGGTGCGTGCCGCCCGGCAGACCCGCGACACCGGCGCCACCGAGTTCTGCATCGTCGCGGCCGTGCGTGGCCCGGACAAGCGGCTGCTCTCGCAGGTGCGTGACGGCATCAAGGCCATCCGCGAGGACGGCAACGACATCCAGATCGCCTGCTCGCTGGGCATGCTCACGCAGGAGCAGGTCGACGAGCTCGTGGCGATGGGTGTGCATCGCTACAACCACAACCTCGAGACGGCCCGTTCGCACTTCCCCGAGGTCGTGACCACGCACTCCTGGGAGGAGCGCTGGGACACGCTGCGGATGATCCGCGACGCCGGCATGGAGGTCTGCTGCGGCGGCATCATCGGCATGGGGGAGACGCTGGCGCAGCGCGCGGAGTTCGCCGTGCAGCTGGCCGAGCTCGAGCCGGACGAGGTTCCGCTGAACTTCCTCATCCCGAACCCCGGCACGCCGTACGAGAACTACCCGGTCGTCGAGGGCGTCGAGGCGCTGCGCACGGTCGGCGCGTTCCGGCTGGCCCTGCCGCGCACGATCCTGCGGTTCGCCGGCGGCCGTGAGCTGACGTTCGGCGACCTGGGCGCGAAGCAGGGCATGCTCGGCGGCATCAACGCGATCATCGTCGGCAACTACCTGACGAACCTCGGCCGCCCGGCGCAGCAGGACCTCGACATGCTCGAGGAGCTGTCCATGCCCATCAAGGCGCTGAGCCAGACCCTGTGACTGATCTGATGACGTACTGCTCTTTCTGCGGCAAAGAGGAAGCTGACGGCGACCACGGGTTCTGCCGTCAGCGCCTGTCGATGATCGATCCGCCGCGGTACTGCTCGGAGTGCGCTCGCCGCATGGTCGTCCAGGTGACTCCGGACGGCTGGGCGGCGCGCTGCAGCCGCCACGGCGAGATCACTTCTGGTCGGTAGTAACCTCTCGCGAATGGACGAGAAAGCTGCCCCGGTTCGCATCGAACCCCTGCCGGAGCCGCCGTACGTCTACCACTACATCCGGCCGCGGCCGAAGGTCGTGGTGAAGCGGGATCTGCTGCCGGGCCTGGTGGTGCTGCTGACGACGTTCGCGTTCGGGCTGCCCGCCGGCTACCTGTGGTCGTGGCTCGCCCCGGCGCAGCTCAAGATCGTGTCGCCGAACGACAACAAGTTCTATCCGATCGGCGTGGAGAGCTATCACCGGCTCGACGCGCTGATGGTGTTCGTGATGATCGGTCTCGGCGCGGGTGCGATCACCGGCATCGCGGTGTGGCTGCTGCGGCAACGGCGCGGGCCGGTCGTGATGCTGGCGATGACGGCGGGGTCGTTCGCGGCGGCGTGGTTCTCCCAGTACCTGGGCGGCAACGTGGCGGCGGGCGCGTACCCGATGCCGTCGACGATCAAGCCCGGCGACACGCTGCTCGTGGCGCCGTCGCTGGAGACGTGGTGGGGAATTCTGGCGTGGCCGCTGGCGGCTGCGTTGGCCTACGGCTGCTGCGCGGCGTGGAACGGCCTGGACGACCTGGGGCGGCGCCTCGGCTGAGACGCCGCCGCGTCGGTCATCCGACCCGGTAGGCGAAGTCCGGCATGTCGGTCACGAACATCTGACCCGGCGCGTGCGTGATCGCGAACGGTGGCCTGGACTTCATCAGCACCGCCTGCGGGGTCACGCCGCACGCCCAGAACACCGGCACGTCACCGGGTTCGGACTCGATCGCGTCGCCGAAGTCCGGCTGGTGCACGTCCTCGATCCCGAGCATCCGCGGATCTCCCGCGCCGACCGGAGCCCCGTGCACCGACGGCATCAGCGCCGTCACCTTGTGGGCGATGTCCACAAGGGACTCCGGGATCCAGCGCATCGACACGACCATCGGGCCGTGCAGCCGTCCCGCGGGCCGGCACTGGATGTCCGTGACGAACATGGAGACGTTCTTCTGCTGGTCCACGTGCCTCAAAGGCACTCCCGCGCTTTCCAGTGCGGTCTCGAACGTGAAGCTGCAGCCGATCAGGAACGTCACCAGGTCGTCGCGCCAGAACTCCGTGGCGTTCTCGGGTTCCGCCACCAGTTCGCCGTGCTCCCAGATGCGGTAGCGCGGTGCGTGGGTGCGCACGTCCGCGTCCTGCTTGAGCGCGCTGACCGTCTCACCGGCGTCCAGCACGTCGAGCACCGGGCACGGTTTCGGGTTGCGGTGGGTGAAGAGCAGGAAGTCGTATGCCCAGTCCTTGGGGATGGCGATCAGGTTGGCCTGCGCCTGGCCCGGTGCCGTGCCCGCGGTCGTCATTCGAGCTCCTTGTTGACCGTCTCCGGCAGCCAGATCAGTGCGATGACAGCGATTCCGTACGCCGCCGCTCCGAACAGCATCGCACCGCCGATGCCCATCCGGTCGGCCATGAACCCGACCAGTCCGGGGAAGACAGCGCCGAACGCGCGGCCGAAGTTGTACGTGAAGCCCTGCCCGGTGCCGCGCAGGCGTGTCGGGTAGAGCTCGGACAGGTAGCTGCCGAAGCCGCTGAAGATGGCGGACATGCAGAACCCGAGCGGGAAGCCGAGGAACATCACCAACGTGTTGGCACCGTTGGGAATCTGCGTGTAGGCGACGATCAGCAGCGCGCTCGCCGTCGCGAACAGCACGAAGGTCTTCTTGCGCCCCAGGTAGTCCGTGAGATAGCCGCCGCTCACGTACCCGATCCAGGCGCCGGTGATGAGGAACGCGAGGTAGCCGCCGGTGCCGATGATCGTCAGGTGTCGGCCGGTCTGCAGGAACGCCGGCAGCCACGTCGCGAGCGTGTAGTAGCCGCCCTGGACGCCCGTTGCCAGCAGTGCGGCGAACAGCGTGGTCTTGAGCATGCCGCCCTGGAAGATCTGCGGGAAGGTGCCCTTCTGGTTCG
>JAVXWK010000358.1:0-3228 GCA_032230575.1 Pseudonocardiales bacterium
AGGTCCATCCGGACGAGCTCCGGGGCAAGATAGAGCATCAACGAGGTATCGAGCTCGCCTCCCTGGACCGGGGCCGGACGCTCGAGCAGCGAGCCGAAGTCGAGACTGAAAATATCGATCACCTGTACCGTCGCCTCATCGGTCCTGATCGTACTGAGCGCTTCCAGGTGTGCCTCGCTCGACTGGGCGGTAAGAATGAGGAACTCCTTGACGCCTGCCCCGTCCTCCCAGGACTCGATAAGTTCATTCATGACACGGTGAAGCGTGCGCCGCCTGAGGGCAGCGCCCCCGGGGAATGGCCGGGTTGCGGCATGGACGCCGTACTCGACCGCGGGGGCGCGGGGGACGGCGTGCGTGACTGACAGATCGTCCGCTAACCGTTCTACAATTATGGTATCGCAGCCAAGCGGAAGATGGGGGCCGTGCTGCTCGGTCGTGCCCACCGGCACGATAAGCGTCGGTCGCACCTGTAGTCGCTCGCGTACCGCGACGGGGGTCATCTCTTTCAAACGCCAGGGGCGCTGGTCTTGAGTCATCGCGAGCGATCGTGGGTCGTGGTCGTGTTGGCGGCCGTTGGCGCCGCGGCTGAGTGGCTTCGCCAGCCCTCACCCATGTGGGTGTGGGTGGCTTGGGCGTGTGTCCTGGCTGGTGCCGCGGCGCTGTATCCATTCGCGGGCTGGCGGCGCCGCGCGCTCGCCATCGCACTGCTGGGTTTGACGCTCGGTATGACGTTGGCCGAGTGGCAGCTGCGCACCATCGAGACCCGTTGGCCCGAGGAGCGTGAACGCCGGGTGGCTGCGGCCTCGGAACGCCTCGACGGCCGTCTCCGCTCGGTGAAGCACCGGGTCGACCGGCTGGCGGAGGCGGCAGCCAGGATCTCTCCGACCGATCGTGCCGCCGGGCTCCAGGTGCTGAGCAGCCTGATGCCTCCGGGTGGACCCGAGATGAGCGTGGTGGTCTTCGACGCCGAGGGTGATCCGTGGGCCTGGGCTGGCCGTCACCGGTTGCCGCCTCACAGTGAAGGAGATTCGGTCGCAGCGCGAACGAGTGGATATTACGTCGTGCTTGAGGCGCGGCGCCACTCACCAGATGGCAGAGCGGCGGTTGCGACGGTGCTGATCTGGGCCCACCCGGCTGTTCCCGACCGGGGCCGCAGCCTGGCCGAGCTCTTCCGGGCTCGCACCGAAGTGGGGCTTGCGGTGTACCCAGCGGGGACTGCCCCCGAGAGCCCGGACGTCTCCGACTACGCGGAGCCCACCACCGCCGGACCCCGGCTGCTGTTCAGCGTTCAGCCGATTCCGCCCGAGCAGGGACCGGCCAAGGAGCGGGCCTTCGAACGGGGCAGTCGCGCCGTCATCCTGCTCGCGCTGCTGACCTTTGCGATGGCGATGGCTCTCGCCTCCCGGCCCGCCGAGCGGTTTGCACTGCTCCCGGTGCTGTTGTGGCTGATTGTCCGCGCTCCCGTGAGCGCTGCTCTCGACGTGAAGCCGCTCTTCTCTCCCGCCACTTTCTTCCGGCCACTGCTCGGACCGCTGTCGAGCTCCGCCGGCGTCCTCGCGCTTGCCGGCATTCTGCTCACCATGGCCGGCGTCTGGCTCTGGCGCCGCCGGCTTCCTCGGCGCTGGTATGGCGTCACATTCGGTGTGGTCCTGTTGCTGGCTGCACCCTATCTGATCAGTAGCCTCGGGCGCGGTATCACGCCTCCGGCCCGAGGGGTCTCTGTCGGACTCTGGCTCATCTGGCAGCTTACCCTCCTGGTGTCGGTCTCGGCCCTGATTGTGCCTGCCGCGGCCCTCTTTCGCGGCAACGGGCCGGAGAGCCACACGCGGTGGCGGATCGTCGCCGGCGTGGGCATCGCCTTCGCGGCGGCGCTGATCGGCTTACTGATCTGGGCGCCCAGGGGAGGTGGATGGCCTAACTGGTACACGTTCATCTGGACCCCGGCGCTTCTGCTCGTCACGCTGCCCGCGAGCCGTTGGGCCACGATCAGCGGAATCGCTCTCGTTGCGGGGAGCTCGGCCGCGCTCGTGACCTGGGGCGCGGAAATGTCCGGCAGGCTTCAAGTCGCGCAGCGAGATATCGCCCGGCTCGGCGCGGAGCCCGACCCTCTCGCGTTGCCACTGCTGGAACGGTTCGGTGACCAGGTCCGGCGTGCTTCAGCCCCTACGAACGCATCGGAGATGTACGCACTCTGGCACGGCTCCTCGCTGGGCAACCAGGGCTACCCCGCGCACCTGGGCCTGTGGTCGGCAGCCGGGACCCTGCGCGATGAGCTGACGCTGGATTCGCTCGACCTGCCCCCGTCGCTGCTCTCCACCATCGTGCAGAACCTCCCAGCGGCGGACAGTAGTCGCGTGATGCAGCTGGCTCGCATCCCAGGGGTGCACTATGTGCTCGTCGTCCGCACCGGTCCCGATCAGGTCATGACGGCCGCGGTGGGACCGCGGTCGGAGCTGATCCTGCCTGGCCGGGTCGGACGCCTGCTCGACCCGGCCCGCCATCGGGCGCCGCTCTACACCCTCACCCTGTCGCCGCCTCTCACGAACGCAGGCGGGCAGGTACGCAGCTCTCGCTGGCGTCGCGAGGGCTGGGTTCTGCGGAGCGAATTCCCGTTAGCGGTAGCTGGGGGAGTGCGGGCGGTCCACGCCGCCATCGACTTGCGTGGACCGCTGCCGCTCCTGGTTCGTGGCGTTCTGGTTGTGCTTCTCGACGCGGCCGTGCTGGCCTTGCTCTGGTTTGTGGCGGAGCTGGTATCGGGCGCGCAGCCGCGGCGGCCTCGGTGGCGGAGCCTCTCCCGCTCGTTCCGGGTGCGCCTCGCGGTGACGCTGGGAGCGTTCTTCATCCTGCCCGCTGTGGGGTTCGCGGCCTGGAGCTTCGCTCGCCTGGCGGATGAGGCGGAACGAAGCCGGGACCTGCTCATCACCCAGACGCTTCGGGATGCGGTGCTCACCTCGGGCGGCATTCTCGGCCGCGGCGGACCGATGCCGGATCGCCTGCGCGAGCTCAGCCGACGGATTGACGCTGACCTGGCATTGTATCGCGGCGGCCGGCTGGCGGGCACGAGCACGCCGGTGCTCGAGGACCTCGGGATCGTTGGCCAGCTGATGGACCCGAGGGCATTCCGGTCGCTGGCACTCGAGGGGCAGCTCGAGGTGACCCAGGAAGGCTCGCTTCCCCAGCTCGCGGAACGAGTGGGATATCGTGTGGTCCAGCCGGGCCGGGCCCGCG
>JAVXWK010000369.1:0-7760 GCA_032230575.1 Pseudonocardiales bacterium
GCTACCAAACTGCGCCACGTCCCGGCCACACCACCGGTTTCCCGGCGTGCATGAAGAATCCTACAACACCCTGAACAGAGATCAAAAACGGCCCCTCGCACAGGCCCGGAGCTGCGGAAACAAGAGAAATACAGCGGGGACCCGGCGTACGGGTCCCCGCGTCCCTCGGTCCGACCGATCCCCCGATCCTCGACCGACAGCTAGAACTATGCGTTGGCGGAGGATCGTGCGCCACCGCCGAAAGTCGAGTCTTGTCCGTCAACCTTCGACTTACCGGGCGGTAGGACGGCCGAGACGCTGAAGCCGCCGTCGGCGCGATAAGACGTGGTCAGGGTGCCTCCGGCCAGGCGAACGCGCTCTGAGAGGCCGTGCAAACCGGCCCCGCCGCCATCCCCAAGAGAAGGCAGCGAACCAGGGCCGTTCACGACGGACACGCGCACCGGCGAGGAACGATCAACGGTCACCGTCACGGCAGCGCCCGGAGCGTGTTTCGTCACGTTGGTCAGGGCCTCCTGAACCACCCGAAAGAGTGCCCGGGAGACGGCTGGCGACAGCACCGCCTCCCCCGCCTCGGACAGCGTCACGGCCACACCGGCCACACGGGCGCGATCCACGAGCTCCTGCAGCGACGGGTACGAGGTGTCGGAGTTCAGAAGACCGAGAGCGGCGCGCATCTCGGACAAGGATTCCTTTGCCAGAGCACGCAAGCGCAACGCCGTCTCGCGCACGGCGGGATCGGAGGCGGTGGCGGCGAGAGCAGCGGACTCCACGGCGATCAAGGTCGCGTGGTGGCCCACCGCGTCGTGGATTTCGCGGGCGATTCGGGCTCGTTCGGCGGCGCGGGCCGAGGTTTCCTGGGCTTCCAGTTCGGCGGCGCGGGCGCGGCGGGTTTCGTACAGGGACTGGGTCAGGTCCTTGCGGGTCGTCACCAAGGCGCCCAACGCCGTGGGGGCGCCGGCCAGGCCGAACGCGAAGGTGGTGGCCAGCAGCAAGGAACCCAGCGGGATGGTCTCGGTCAGGAGGACCGGTGCGATGGCGGCGACGGTCAGCAGGCCCACCCAGAACACCTGCACCGGGATCGACTTCTCCTTGCGGCCCAAGCGGAACTGGGCCACCAGAGCCGGAGCCCAGCCCAGGCCACCGGCTACCGCGGGGACGCACAGCAAAGAGGCGAGCCACGGCCAGCGCAGGCGAAGAGGCAACAAGAGAGAGGCCGCCACCGCGGTCCACAACGACCAAGGAAAAGGACGGTCCTGAGTCAGCAGCACGACTCCCGTGGTGATGCCCACGGTGAGGACCTCGCGCGCAAAAGGCTTCACCACACACCGACTTGGTGCGCGACGAGAGCCGCCTGCACCCGGTTCTCCACGCCCAGCTTGGTCAGCACGGTCGAGACGTAGCTCTTCACGGTCGCCTCGGACAGACAAAGCTCGTCGGCGATCGAGTGGTTGGAGCGGCCGCCGGCCAAAAGCTCCAGGACCTGGCGTTCGCGGGCCGACAGCGAGTCCAGCGAACGGTTCGCCCGAAAACCACGCAGCCGAGGCAGCAGGCGGGCCGTGATGCGCGGGTCCAGCACCGCCCCACCGGCCGCGAGATCCACGACGGCGCGGACCAGGGCCTCTGGCTCGGCGTCCTTCAGGAGAAACCCTTGAGCGCCTAGATCCAGCGCTGTCGCCACGTAGTCGTCGAGGTCGAACGTGGTCAGCACGGCGATCGCGGGCGGGGTGGCCCAGGTCCGCAGACGACGGACCGCCTCCAGGCCGTCGACGCCCGGCATCTGCACGTCTACCAGCACGACGTCCGGCAAATGGGCCAGGACCGCCTCGACGAGTTCGGCGCCGTCGGCCGCCTCGCCGACCACCTCGACTCGCCCGTCGGCTTCCAGGAGGACCTTGAGGCCCCGCCGCAGCAGGGCCTCGTCGTCGGCTAGGACTACTCGTACGGCCACGAACCCAACCAACCGCACCTCATGCCAAAGGGCAACCAAACGGCTACTTCTTGGAAGAGGCGCCGGCCTTCTTCTTCTCGCGCACGCGCACGGAGATGCGGACCGGGCTGCCCTCGAAGCCGAACTCCTCGCGGAGCCTGCGCTCGATGAACCGGCGGTAGGACGCCTCCAGGAAACCGGTCGTGAACAGCACGAACGTCGGCGGCCGGGTCGAGGCCTGGGTCGCGAACAGCACCTTCGGCTGCTTGCCGCCACGCACGGGCGGCGGGGTCGCGGCGATCAGGTCCGACAGCCACTGGTTGAGACGGCCGGTCGGCACGCGGGTGTCCCACGAGTTCAACGCCGTCCGAAGAGAAGGCGCCAGCTTGTGCACCGCGCGGCCGGTCAGGGCCGAGATGTTGACCTTGTCCGCCCACGGCACGCGCACGAGGCCGCGTTCGAGCTCGCGGACCATCTCGTTGCGGCGGTCCTCGTCGACCAGGTCCCACTTGTTGAACGCCAGCACGCACGCGCGGCCCGACTCGACGACCATCGTCAGCACGCGGAGGTCCTGTTCGGACAACGGCTCGTGCGCGTCCAGCAGCACGATCGCGACCTCGGCGGTCTCGATCGCGGACTTGGTGCGCAGCGACGCGTAGTACTCGGCCCCGCTCTCGAACTTCACCCGCTTGCGCAGGCCCGCGGTGTCGACGAAGCGCCAGATCTCACCGTCGAGCTCGACCAGCGAGTCGACCGGGTCGACCGTGGTACCGGCGACCGAGTCGACGACCGAGCGGTTCTCGCCGGTCAGGCGGTTCAGCAGCGAGGACTTGCCGACGTTCGGCTTGCCGACCAGCGCGACACGCCGCGGACCACCGGCACCGCCGCGGAAGTCGTCGCGCGGGGTCTCCGGCAGCTTCGCCAGGATCGTGTCGAGCAGGTCACCGGAGCCGCGGCCGTGCAGACCGGACACCGGGAACGGCTCGCCCAGACCCAGCGACCACAGCGACGCGACGTCGGCCATCAGCCGCTCGTCGTCCACCTTGGACGCGCACAGGATCACCGGCTTCTTCGAGCGCCGCAGCACTCGAGCGACGGCCTCCTCGGTGGTGGTCGCGCCGACAGTGGCGTCCACGACCACGAGGATCACGTCCGCGGTCGCCATCGCGAGCTCTGCCTGGGCCGCCACGGCGCCCTGCAGGCCCTGCGCGTCCGGCTCCCAGCCGCCCGTGTCGACCACGGTGAACTTGCGGCCGTTCCACAGCGCGTCGTACGCGACACGGTCACGCGTCACGCCCGGCACGTCCTGCACCACGGCCTCACGACGGCCGATGATGCGGTTGACCAGCGTGGACTTGCCTACGTTCGGCCGCCCGACCACCGCGAGCACCGGCTGTGGCGGCGCGGCCTCCTCGCCGTCGGGGGAAAGGTCGTCGAAGGCTGACCAGTCGGCCTCGTCCTCCCAGGTGCCGTCCAGGTCCGTCATCGTCTTCCCTCACTCATACGAAGTCCATCTAGTTCGGCGACCAGTGTCGCCAGGCGATCGCGCACCTGCTCGGTGGCAACGCCGAGTGCGGCCTTCCCCTTCCCGTCTGGAAGGTGGAACGGCTCACCGATCAGCACGTCGACCTCGGGCCGCCAGCCCTTGGCCTCAAAAGTCCCGCGGCACGCGACCGGCAGCACCACCGCGCCGCCGACCCGAGCCAGCCACGCCGCGCCGTTCTGCGCCGAGGCCACGTCGCCGTCGCCGCGCGTGCCCTCGGGAAAGATCCCGATCACGCCACCGGCCTTGAGCACGGCCAACGCGCTGGTCAGCGCGGTGCGATCGGCTTCTCCCCGTTTGACGGGGATCTGTCCGATCTTCAGAAGCAGGTAGCCCACCAGACCTTTGAACATCTCCTGCTTGATCAGAAACGTCACGCGCCGGGGCACGACACCGAACAGGATCGGTCCATCAGCCATCGAGCTGTGGTTTGCGACGACGACCACGCCGCCGCTCAAGGGTACGCGGTCGCGGCCGTGCACCCGAATCCGGAACTGCCACGCGTACGGCACGCGGCCGATCCAACGCCCGAGGTCGAACATCCACCCCAGACTCCCGGCGGGAACGCTCACCCGGTCACCCTCAGCCCGCGCCGTTCCACGAGGTCGAGCAACGCGCCGATCGTCCCGGCCAGATCGAGCTCGGTGTTGTCGAGCACGACGGCGTCGGAAGCGGCCTTCAACGGTGACACCGCGCGCGACGAGTCGTAGTTGTCGCGCCGCTGCACGTCCTTCAGCACGGCGTCCAAAGTGGACTTGCGCCCGGCCGCGTTGTCCTGTTTGGTCCGCCGCGAGGCCCGCGCGTCCTCGGAAGCCGTCAGGTACACCTTCAGCGGCGCGTCCGGCGACACGACGGTGCCGATGTCCCGTCCCTCGACGACGATGCCGCCGACGTGGTCGACGGCGTCCGCGATGATCGCCCGCTGCTGCGCCACGAGCAGCTCCCGCACGTGTGCCGTGGCCGACACCGGCGACACGGCCAGCGTCACCTCGGGCCCGCGGATCTCCACCGACACGTCGTCGCCGTCCAGCGTGATGCCGGGCTTGGCGGGGTCGGTGCCCACGACGAGCTTCGCACCGTCGGCCACGGCGACGACCGCGGCCTCGTCCGCCGGGTCGACTCCGGCCCGCAGCACGGCCACCGTGATCGCCCGGTACATCGAGCCGGTGTCGAGGTAGCGCGCGTCCAGCGCCATCGCGAGGCGCTTCGCGACGGTGGACTTGCCGGTGCCGGACGGTCCGTCGAGTGCCACCACACCGCGCAACTGACCCTGGCCCACCACAGCTCCCTCCGAGACGCCCACGACCCACATTGTGCCTGGTGCGGACGCTCACACCGGCAGCGGGAGTCAGAGCAGCCCCAGCAGGTCCGGATGATCGGCCAGCAACTCCCCCAGGACCTGGCGCGGCCGCGGGTCGCGCAACGCCAGCATCACCCGCGCGAACGTGACCTCGTCCACAACGCCGGACCGCGCCGCCGCCGTCACCGCCGCCACGAAGTCGTCCTCTGCGCGATGGACGGTCACGTCACCGTGCACCACACCGACCTGCACCGCGACGCCGTGGACGTCACCCCGGAGAACGTTCTTGATCACCTGGCCGGAGCGGGCACCCGACGACGGCAGCGCGGCGATCACCGCGAGCGCGAACGCGGCGGCCGGCGCCGCGGTGCCGATGCCCCGGACGACGAGGGTGGGCGTCGCGTCGTGCAGGTGACCCGCGCCGGCCAGGCCCGCGCTCTCCATGTCGACGGCGACCGCGTCGTTGTAGACGGTGTGCAGTCGGTCCTCCAGCGCGGCACCGGGCCCGAGCAGGACCTCCCCCGCCGCGATCGGCTGGAACTCCACCCGTGCCGCGGTGAACGACCTGGCGACGTGCCGAGCGAGCTGTTCCAGGCGGTGCGGTGCCTCCCACGCACGCGGCCGGGCCTGGAACCCGGACGCGTCCTCCCTGCCGCCCTCGTAGGCGTAGATCCGGGTGGCCACGACCACGTCGCCCGGCTCCAGCCACGACCGCAGCGGGCCCGCCTCGCCCACGAGGAACACGGCGGCAGGGGCGAACTCCGTGATCGCCCGCTCGGTCACCGCCGCGACGGCGTGGTTCCCCGTGCCCGTCAACCCCAGCGCGACCGAACCGGACACCTCGAACAACGTGCCGGCCGGACCCTCATGCAGTTTCAGTTCCGGCAGCAGCGCGCGCACCGCGCCGTATGCGGCCTCCGTCGCCGTCAGCACGACGATCACGCCGTCACCTCCAAAGAAGAGGCCCGGGAACGCAGCAGCGCCGGGTGCAACAACGACGCAGGCCCGCGCCGGTACAGCTCCGCGGGACGGCCGCCCTGACGCAGCGTCTTCTCCCCCGTCGGCACCAGGAACCCGTCCGCCCCGGTCACCTTCCGGTGGAAGTTGCGGGGTTCGAGCTGCTCGCCCCACACGATCTCGTACACGCGCCGCAGCTCGGTGACGGTGAACTCGGCCGGGCAGAACGCGGTCGCCAAAGTCGTGTACTCGAGCTTGCCGCGCGCCCGTTCCAGCGCGTCCAAGATGATCCGGGAGTGGTCGAACGCGAGCGGACCGGCGAGCGCCTCGGAGACCGGCACCCACCGCGCGACGTCCGCGTCACCACCAGCCCGCGGCACCGGCAGGTTCGGCACCACGGCCAGGTAGCAGACCGTGATCACGCGCCGGCGCGGGTCGCGATCCGGGGTGCCGTACGTGCGCAGCTGCTCGAGATGAAGACCCTGAGCGGCTAAACCGGTCTCCTCCGCGAGCTCCCTGACCGCCGCGCCGTCGATGTCCTCCCGCGCCGACGCGAGGAAGCCACCCGGCAGCGCCAGCGCTCCCCGGAACGGCTCTACCCCGCGCTCCACCAGCAGGATCTGCAGCTGCTCCGCGCGGACGGTGAGCACTGCGAGATCAACGGCCACGGCCACGTCCGGGATCGCCCACTCCTCCTCGGTCATCCTCCGAGACTAACCCACTATCCGTCAGATTGACGGAAACTCGCCGCGTCGGCTACCTTCTTCGCACTCGGATCCAAACGAGCGGAGCCCGCCCATGATCGTGATGCTCACCGCGCTCGAAGTGGAGTACGCCGCAGTGCGCGCGCACCTGTCCGGCATCACCACCCACCACCACGCGTCCGGCACGTTGTTCGAGATCGGCCACGTGGGCGGCTGCGAGATCGCCCTCGCGCTCACCGGCATGGGCAACACCGGCGCCGCCACCCTCACCGAGCGCGCGATCACCGAGTTCGAGCCGGACGTCGTCATGTTCGTCGGCGTCGCCGGCGGGCTGGCCACGTGGCTGGAGCTCGGCGACGTCGTGGTCGCCACGCGCGTCTACGGCTACCACGGCGGGCGGGAGACCGCGGAGGAGTTCCGGGCGCGGCCGCGCGCCTGGGAGCTCCAGCACCACGTCGAGCAACTGGCGAGGCACGTCGCCAGGTCGTTCTCCGGGCCGCGGGTGGAGTTCCAGCCGATCGCCGCGGGCGAGGTGGTGCTCAACTCCACCTCGGCGCCGCTGGCCAGGCAGATCAACCGCCACTACGACGACGCCGTCGCGGTCGAGATGGAGAGCGCCGGTGTCGCCAACGCCGCGCACCTCAACATGGCGACCCCGACGGTCACCGTGCGCGGCATCAGCGATCTCGTCGACGGCAAGGACGCCTCGGACCTGCAGGGCTGGCAACCAATCGCGGCCGCCAACGCCGCGAAGTTCGCCGTCACGCTCGCCGGGGCACTGAGTACACCTCGTGCGGAATCCCGCCGCGGCAAGGGAAAGGCGCAACCCGTGGGCGACATCGTCTTCAACAACCACGGTTCGGTCGGCAACCAGGTCGGTACGAACAACGGCACGATCAACATGTCACAGAATCAGGCCCGCGAGCGATTGAACGACCTGACAACGGTCGTGGTGCGCGCGCATCAGGCCGGTCAGCTCGACCTGGATCTGTTCTCGGCCGCCATGGTGGCCCTCGACGAAGCCCGCAACTCCACCGGACCGATCGACCTCCGCCGCATCAAGGTGCTGCTCGGCGGGATCCCCGCCGTGCGCCCGGTGCTCGACTCCATTGTGGACTCTTTATGACCCCGCCACACGCCAACACCTTCAACAACGAGGGCGACGTCGAGACGCAGGTCGGCGTCAACAACGGCGTCATCCACAAAACGTCCATCTACAACAACAACACCGGCGAACCGCCCGAGACGAAGTTCGAGAACGCGCTCACCTACCTGCGGGGTGGCCAGCCGCGCGAGGCGGAGGCCCTGCTCGTACAGGTGAGGCAGGCG
>JAVXWK010000401.1:0-2606 GCA_032230575.1 Pseudonocardiales bacterium
CACGTCTCTGGCCGCCACGCTTGATCTCGACAGCGCGACCCTGGCGGGTGTCCTGCCCGCGTTGTCGGCCTGGCGTGGCAAGCGCAAGGCGCAGTCCACTGTGGACTCCTGGCTGCACCGGGAGAACTGGCAGCCGGTCTCCGGTCTGGCCGGGAAGCCCGGCAAGTGGCTGGTGGTCCTGCCGGTCGAGGTGGCGGAGGACGCATGGGTGCGCACGCTGGTCGACGCGCTCGGGAACGTCACGGAACTCGGCGTCGCGTGGGCCGATCGCGAGCACCTCGCGGGGCAGCTCGTGGAGTTCGCACAGGTGCCGTTCACCGGTGTGGTGTCGTTGCTGGCGCTGGACGACCTCGGCGAGATCGCGCCGATCACCAGCACCACCGCGCTGATCCAGGCGCTCGGCGACGCCGGTGTGATGGCGCCGCTGTGGGTGGTGACGCGCGGCGCGGTGTCGACCGGGCGCGCGGACGCGGTCAGCAATCCTTGGCAGGCAGGCGTGTGGGGGCTCGGCCGGGTGGCCGCGCTGGAACATCCGAACCGCTGGGGCGGCCTCGTCGATGTCGCTGCCGAGCTCGAGGAACGTGCGGCGCAACGGTTCGTGGCGGTGCTGACGAGCGACGAGGATCAGGTCGCGGTGAGGGAGTCCGGGGTGTTCGGGCGACGGATTCTCGTTGCACCACGGGCATCACAGGAGTGGCAGCCGACCGGCACCGTCGTGATCACCGGCGGCACTGGCGCACTGGGCAAGCATGTCGCGCGGGATCTTGTTGGCCGCGGCGCGGAGAAGGTCATGCTGCTGAGCCGGCGCGGCATGGACGCACCCGGCGCGGCGGACATCGTGGCGGAGCTGGGCGTCGAGATCGTTCAGATCGTCAAGTGCGACGTCGCGAACCGCGATGAGCTGACCTCGGTGCTCACTCCCGACGTCAAAGCCGTTGTGCACGCTGCTGGTGTGCTGGACGACGGCGTGCTCGACGGGCTCACGCCGGAGCGGTTCACGGACGTGTTCCAGGCGAAGGTCACGTCGGCGTTCCTGCTCGACGAACTGACCCGCGAGCTGGATCTCGACGCGTTCATCCTGTTCTCGTCGGTCGCGGGTGCGATCGGCAACCCGGGTCAGGCCAACTACGCCGCTGCCAACGCCGTTCTCGACGCCATCGCCGCGCAACGCCGTGAACGAGGTCTTGCCGCCACGTCGATCGCGTGGGGCGCGTGGACTGGCGACGGCATGGCGGGTGAAGAGCGCGTAGCCCAGACGATCAAGTCGGTCGGCGCGTCCACTTTGGACCCGGAACTCGCGGTAGCGGCGATGCGAAGTGTGGTGGCGGAGGCCGCGCCCACCGCCGTGATCGCGGACATCCACCACCCGCAGCTGCTCAGCGCGTTGCTGAGCCTGCGGCCGTCTCCTGTGCTGGCTGAGCTGCCCGGCGCCCGCGAGGTGCTGGACGAGCTGGCTGCCGCACGCCGGGACAGCGAGTCCGCCGCCGCGGAACTGCGCCGCAGCCTGCGTGAACTGCCTGCCGCGGAACGGATCGAGCCTGTCCTGGAGCTGGTCCGCACGCGTGCTGCCCAGGTGCTCGGCCACTCAGGCAAGGAAGCGGTGGCGTCGGACAAGGCCTTCCGCGACATCGGGTTCGACTCACTGACCGCGGTCGAGCTGCGCAACCACCTCACCGAGATCACCGGCCTCGCGCTGCCCGCCGGACTTGTGTTCGACTATCCGTCGCCGCGCGTGCTGGCCGAGCATCTGCTTTCGGAGCTGCTCGGCGAGGGCGGCGACGCGGACGACGTCTCGGTCGTGCGGACCACCGACGACATCGCGATCGTTGGTATGGCCTGTCACTTCCCGGACGGCATCGACTCGCCGGAAGACCTGTGGCGACGGGTGGTGGCCGGCGAGGACGCGATGTCGGACTTCCCGGCCGACCGCGGCTGGGACCTGGCGTCGCTGCAGAGCTCGACCTTGCGGGGCGGCTTCCTGACCGGCGTCGCGGACTTCGACCCCGCGTTCTTCGGCATCTCGCCCCGGGAAGCGCTGGCGATGGACCCGCAGCAACGTTTGCTGCTCGAAACCTCGTGGGAGGCCGTTGAGCGCGCGGGTGTCGACCCTTCGTCGTTGCGCGGCTCGCGGACCGGCGTCTTCGTCGGCACGAACGGGCAGGACTACCAGCACGTCGTCATGGCCTCCAACGAGGACCTGGAAGGCCACGCCGGTACCGGACTCGCGGCCTCGGTGATCTCCGGCCGCATCTCGTACGCGCTGGGTTTGGAGGGTCCGGCGGTCACGATCGACACGGCTTGTTCCTCGGCTCTGGTGGCGCTTCACCTTGCCGCACAGGCGTTGCGCGGTGGTGAGTGCTCCCTCGCGTTGGCCGGTGGTGTCACCGTGATGGCTACGCCGACGTCGTTCTCCGGCTTCTCGCGGCAGGGTGGGCTCGCGCCGGACGGTCTGTGCAAGGCGTTCTCCGAGTCCGCCGACGGTACTGGCTGGTCCGAGGGCGTTGGCATCCTCGTGGTGGAACGGCTTTCCGACGCGGTCGCCGCCGGGCATCCTGTGCTCGCGGTCGTGCGGGGCTCGGCGTTCAACCAGGACGGCGCTTCCAACG
>JAVXWK010000438.1:0-8544 GCA_032230575.1 Pseudonocardiales bacterium
CACGCCCCGAACGCGGTGCCGACGCGGGCCAGCACGTACTGGTTGCGATAGGTGACGTCGCTGCCGGCGAGCCGCGTGCCGTGATGCACCCAGAACACGCTCGTGGCAGGCACTTCCGCGGGATCAGGGCCGTGCTCTCCGGCCAGCACCTCGGTCATCAGATCGTCCACTGTGGTCATTGACTCCCCCTTCTCAGCGATAGCCGACGGCCAGGTGGCCCAGGCTGTCGCGGCCGATCTCGGCGTCCACGTCGAACACCTCGCGCAGCAGCGGCGCGGTGAGCACTTCTTCAGCGGGACCGTCGGCGACGACGGTGCCGCGATGCATCAGGACCAGGCGGTCGCAGTAGCGGGCGGCCAGCGCGAGGTCGTGCAGCGCCACCACGACGGTCTGCGGCGTGCGGCCGGCCAGTTCCATCAGGTCGAGCTGGTGGCGCACGTCCAGGTGGTTGGTGGGCTCGTCCAGCAGCAGACCCGACGTCTGCTGCGCCAGCGCACGAGCCAGGTGGGTGCGTTGCCGTTCGCCGCCGGACAACTGCTTCCACGGCCGGTCCGCCAACGCGCTGAGATCAAGCCGATCCAGTGCGGCTGCGACGATCTCGTGGTCAGTGGCATCCGGGCCACGCCACCGCGACCGGTGGGCGGTCCGGCCGAGCATCGCCACCTCGGCCACCCGCAGATCGCTGTCCGTGTCCGCGGTCTGCTCGACGAACGCCAGCTTGCGCGCTCGCTCGCGAGCAGGCCACGAGTCGATCGCCACGCCGTCGTAGAAAACCGCGCCGGCAACCGGCGTGCGCAGACCCGCGATGCACCTGAGCAACGACGACTTGCCCGACCCGTTCGGCCCGATCAGCCCAACAGTCTCTCCGTCGAAGACCTGCAGGCTCACGTCCTGGACGATCACCTTCCCCGGCACACCCCAGCTCAGATGTTCCACGGTGATCCTCACAGCTCTCCCCTCCTGCGCAGCACCAGCAGGAAGAGCGGCACACCGAGCAGCGCGGTGAACACGCCGACCGGCACCTCCAGCGGCGAGAACACCACGCGGGTGAGCGCGTCCGTCCAGACCAGGAACACCGCGCCGACCACGGCCGAGAGCGGCAACAGCTTGCGGTGCAAGGGCCCCACCAGGAACCGGACGCCGTGCGGCACGATCAGCCCGACGAACCCGACGGCTCCCACCGCGGCCACCGCGACGGCGGTCAGCACCGACGTGGTCACCAGGAGGACAGCCCTCGTGGTGCGGACGTCGATGCCGAGCGACGACGCGGTGTCCGTCCCGAACGCGAACCCGTCGAGCGCGGGCGAGCACAGCCACACCACGAGCAGCCCGACCGCCAGGACGATCGCGCACACCACCACGGAGGTCCAACGGGCCGACGCGAGTGAGCCCAGCAGCCAGGTCGTGAGTGCGCGGATGCTGTCGGCGTCACCTGACGACAGCAGGATCAACGACGTGAGGGCCGCGAACAGCTGCCCCACGACCACACCGGTGAGCACGATCCGCATGGAGTCGAGCCCGGTGCGTCTGAGCAGCAGCATCAGCAGTCCGAACGACACCAGCGCGCCGATCAGCGCGCCACCGGTCACCCCGAGCTGCGAGCCCGCGAACCCGAGCACCACGACGATGACCGCGCCGGTCGAGGCACCGCTCGACACGCCCAGCAGGTACGGGTCGGCGAGCGAGTTGCGCGTGATGCTCTGCAGCACCGCCCCGCACACCGCGAGCGCGGCGCCGACGAGCGCGGCGAGCAGCACCCGCGGCAGCCGCAGGTCCCAGATCAGCGAGTCGAGCAGGCGCGGCAGCGGCACGACCGGCAGCCCGAGATGTGTGCCCAAGGACCGGCCAATCTCTGGCCAACTCGCGGCCACTCCTATGCCGACGGCGAGCACCAGCGAGACCATCAGGACCGCGAGACTCAGCACCGTCAGGAGCACGCCATTGTCGCGTCGAACGGGAGTCACCGGGACGACAGGATCGAGTACGGCGGTCTCAGCCACGGCCGGCGATCTCGTCGAGTCCGGCGCTGAGCGCGCGCAGAGCGTCGACCGAGCGGACCGACGGGTCCATCCCGATGCCGTTGATCTCGATCACCTTGTTGTCCCGCAACGCCTTGAGCTGCGAGATGGCCGGGTGCTCGCGCATCATGGCGAGCTTCTCGCTCGCCTTGTCGCCGAGGTTGCCGCGCTCGGACAGGTCACCGATGACGATGACGTCCGGGTCGCGGCGCGCGATCTCCTCCCACGACGCCTCCGGCCATTCCGTCGCCAGGTCGTCGAAGAGGTTGGTGGCGCCGGCGATCTTGGTCATCTGGCTCGGCATCCCGTCGCGGCCCGCGACGTACGGGACACCCTTGAAGACCGAGTAGACCCAGACGACCTTCACCGGTTCCCGTTTCACCGCCTGGATCTCGGTGAGCGTCCTGCGCTGGTCGGCGGCGAGCTGGTTCGCCTTCTCGGTCGCCCCGAAGATCTTGCCGAGGTTCTCGTAGTCGCGGAACAGCCGCTCGAACGGCGGCGTCGTGCCGTCCGGGCAGTTCACCGCGCTCACGAACGTCGGCACGCCAAGGGCTTCGAGCTCGTCCCGCGTTCCCGCGCGGTCGGCGGTGAACAGCTCCTTGAACCCGGACACCACGACGTCCGGGTTCGCCGCGCGCAACGGTTCGGACGTGAGGATCTTGGGCGACAGCACCGGGATCTTCGCGTAGGCGTCGGCGTACTGGGGCAACACCTTGGTCTTGATGTTCGCCGTGCCCGCCATGCGGTCCTGCATTCCCAGCGCCAGCAACGTTTCCGTGGAGGACTGGTCCAGCGCCACCGCCCGCTCCGGCGTGCCGGTGAACGACAGCTGCCTGCCGCAGCTCTCCACCTGCACCTGGGCCTTCGGTGCCTCGGCACCTCCCGGGGTGGCGCAGCCCGCGGCGAACACCGCGACCAGTGCCAGGCCGAGCCGGGCGGGGTGTGACATCGGATCCTCCAGTGAGTCCTGCGAACGACTTCGGCTACTGTAACGACAATCATTTTCAAATCAAGCCTCTCGAAAGGTCAAGTGCGTGGTTCACGACACAGCGCGCAGCAGCCCCCCGGTCCTGCGCAGCCCCCAGTTCCTCCGCCTCTGGACGGCGACCACCGCGTCGGGCATCGCGACCTGGGCGCTCCCGTTCGTGCTGGGCCTCGCTGTCCTCTCGCGCTCGCTGACCGCCGTCGAGCTGGGCATCCTGCTCGCCGCGCGCACCACCGGTTTCCTCGCCGCGGTCCCGATCAGCGGGGTGCTGGCCGACCGCTACGCCCGCCGCCAGGTCGTCCTGTACGCGGGCCTCACGTCAGCGATCGCCGCACCTCTCCTGACTGCCTTCTTGGGCAACTCGCTGGTGCTGGCCGCCGTCGCGGCCGCGGCGATGGGCGCGGGCCAGGGTGCCTGCCGTCCGGCGTTCTCGGCGCTGACCGCCGAGGTGGTCGAACCCGACCAACGCCAGCAGGCCAACGCGGCGATGACCATGTCGATCCGGGTGACCACGCTGGTGGCGCCGGGTCTGACCGCGCTGCTCGCCCTGGTGGTGAACACGCAGGGGCTGCTGCTGGGGATCGGCGCGTTGTGGCTCGTGGCGGCTCTGGTGCCCCCGGCCGGCTCGGGAACGGTGGCAGTGCCGAGCAGCACCGGCTTCGTGACCGAGTTCCTGGAGGGCGTGCGCGAGGCTCGCAGGCATCCGTGGTTCCTGGCGGGCCTGGGCGCGCTGTCCGCGGTGATCGCCACCGGCTACTCGGCGACAGGTGTGGTGCTCCCGCTCGTGAGCCGCGATCGGTACGGCACGGAAGCCGTGCTGGCGGGTGCTCTCACCGCCTACACGCTCGGCGCACTGGCCGGCGCGGTGCTGATGGCTCGCTGGCGGCCACGCGCCGCCGGGTGGACCGGACTCTTCGGCCTGGCGCTGTACGGGTTCGCGCCGCTGGCCCTGCTGCTGCCGGTGCACCCGTTCGTCGTGATCGCCGTCTACGCGGTCGCCGGGCTCGGCATCGACCTGTTCAACGTACCGTGGTTCACCGCGACCCAGCGCGAGGTCGAGCCGTCGAAACTCGCCCGAGTGTCCTCTTTGGACTTCCTGCTGTCGTACGGACTGGCGCCCGTCGGCCTGGCGCTCATCGCCCCCGCCATCACGGAGTTCGGCACCAGCGCGGTGCTGATCGTGTGCGCGGCGATCTGCTTCGCCGCGCCCGCGATCGCCGCGCTGGTGCCGTCGTCCCGCGATTTCGGCCCTCGACATGAGTAGCTGTACTCATGACAGCCGGGGTGTGACCCAGGACTCTCAGGATCATGACTTCTTCCACACCCGCGCGCACCGCGACCACCGGCGCGTTCTACATGCAGGCGGTCCTCTCGTTCGGGCTCTCGCTCACCGCCGTGGGCATCGGAGTCGTGTTCCTGCCCGTTGACGGCTGGGTGCGCGCGTTCCTGGGCATCGCGATGCTCTACGCGATCACCTCGGCGTTCACGCTGTCCAAGGTGATCAGGGATCGTCAGGAGGACACCGCGATCACCAGCCGGGTGGACAGAGCCCGGCTGGACAAGCTGCTCACCGAACACGACCCCTTCAAGCTCGACGTGCCCTGACCCCTACTTGGAAGCGGCCTTCTGCAGCTCGCGCTTGAGCTGGTCCTTGCTCATGCTCGAGGCGTTGGAGAGCCCGAGGTTGCGGGCCTGCGTCAGGAGCTCCTCGCGAGTGGCCTGTCCGGGCAGCTCGCCGAGGTGCTCTGCCCGGCTGCTCGCGAACCGCTCGCCGAGCTGGTAGCGGCGTTCGGCGCTGAGCCGCTTGCGCATGCCGGGAAGGACCGTCTTCTCCTCTTCCTCGACGTGGTGGGAGACGGCGTCGACGACCTTCTTCAGCGCCGCGTCGTACTGCGGGGAGTCCCAGTCGCAGTCCAGCAGCTTGGCCAGCAGCTGCTCGGCCTCGGCGTGCTCCTCCTGGCTGTGCTCGACCTCGTCCGACTCGCCCGCCTCCTTGATGGCGACCGGGTAGACCTCGGACTCCTCGGCCCGGCTGTGGGCGACGAGCAGCCCGCACATGACCGGCGTGAGCAGCGGCCGTTTCTCCGGGTGGTTCTTCAGCTCGTCCCACAGGCGCTCCACCTCGCGGTGGTCCTGCATGATCAGGTCGACGACGTCGTACTGCACGGCGGTCCTCCTACTGGTTCCTTGGATAACGGGTGCTGATCGGGGCGACGCCGCGTCGTCCGATCCGGCCGATCACCACGCCGAACGCGGTGACCACGGCCACGGCCACGACGGAGCCGATGATGATCGACCACGTCAGGCCGGCGTTCAGAAGTCCCGACGCCGCACCGGCGACGGCGCCGGCGACGAGACCGTTGACGAGGTTCACGAGCCCGGCGACGCTCAGCGCGGTGCCGATCAGCCGCGGCCGCCGGGCCTTTCGCCAGCCGGTCTGGCCGGCGTCCGCCTCGACAGCCGAGGTCTCGTCGTGCATCTGGCGCACGAAAACGTCCTTCGTGGACGGTTCGAGGTCGCCGTAGACGTGCCGGATGCGGTTGATCCCCAACCCGGCCTGCACGTCCTCGATGACCAGCTCGACCGCGCGGAACAGCGTGGTCAAGCCGATCAGGAACAGGCCGGTGAAGATCACCAGCACCAGCGTCAGCAACACCTCGAGTGGCACCACCTGGGCGACGAAACCGAGCGCGATCATCGACGCGGAGATCGTGGAGAGCAGGTGGCCCGCCCGTCCTGTCGCGTCGGTGATGTTCGCTGTGCGCACCATCTGCAGCGTGTAGTGCTCGGTGGTGAGGATCGTCAGCGCCGAGGACTTGTCGTGCGGCACGGTCGACGCCGCGTGCTCAGCCTCGGCCTCGGGCACGGTGAGCGCCGAGGTCTTGTCCACGTGTGACACGTCAGCGTCCGAGCGCGTTGGCGAGCTCCTTCTTCGTCATCGTGGAGCGGCCCTTGATGTTCTTCTTCTTGGCCTCGTTGTAGAGCTGCTCCTTCGTCGGGCCCTGCGCACCGCTGTGCGAGCGCTGGCCGCCGCGCTTCTGCGGCGACATGTCCTGCGTGGACGACTTGCTCGCCGTCTTGGACTCGCCGGACTGGGCGCGGTTCTTGTTCACCGTGCGCGCGGCGATCTCCTTGGCGCGCTTGGGCGAGGCGCCACGGCTGCTGGCGGAGTCCTTGATGTGCTCGTACTGGCGTTCACGTTTGGCGTTCGATCCCGCTGGCATCACGACCTCCTGGTTCGAGCTGACCCGCGAATACCCCCGGTCAGCGAGATTCACACCCAGGTGACCGGGTAGCCAGGACCATGGCCATCTCCTCGCGATTCGACACCACCCGAGTGCTGGCGACCGTGCTGCTGCCCACGCTGGCCAAAGGCGGCAAGCTGCAGGCCACCGCCGTCGCGATCCGCACGATGCGACACCTGCGCGACCGGTACGGCCCCGAACCGGTGCGGCTGCGCATCACCGGCCGCAGTGTCGCGATGCTGGTCGACCCCACCGACGTCGGCCGGCTGCTGACCCAGTCGCCGGAGCCGTTCGCGTTGGTCTCCAAAGAGAAGAAGGCCCCACTCGACCAGTTCCAGCCGCCCGGGAAATGCGACGTCGACCCGATCGTGCGCGACGAGGCCGACCTGCTCACCAGGCACGTGATGAGCACCGGCGAACTGACCTGGGACACTTTCACCCAGACGTGGTGGCGGATCGTGCGCAGGATCGTGCTCGGTGACCGTGCCCGCGAGGACACCCAGCTCACCGGCGAGGTCAAGACGTTGTGGCAGAACGCGTTCGACGCGGCTGCCATCGTGACCGTCCGAGCGCTGGCCATCGGCGCACGCGGCACTCACGGCATCCTGGAATCGGCGCGGTTGTGGCCGACGACGCCGATGATCCTGCGCAAGAGCACGATCGCGACCCGCTGGCACGGCACGTGGCTGCCGGAGGGCACCGAGTTCGTGGTGTTCACGCCGTTCTTCCACCGCGACCCGGACCGGCTGCCGTTCGCCGACCGGTACGCCCCGGAGATCTGGGATCAGCCCCTCGACCCGGCGATCGTCCCGTTCCTGGACGAAATCCCGGGTCGCGACCTCGTCCTGGCCACCGCGACCGCGATGCTGGACGCGCTGAGCGAGCACCTCACGTTCCCGAAGCTCGCCGAGCCGCTGCCCGCGACGCTGAACCACGTCGCGCTCCGCATGCCCGCGACGCCTGTGGGTACTCGGGCGTCATGAACGCGCCTCTGCACGCCGTGGTGCTCAACTGCACCCTCAAGAAGTCGCCTGACGAGTCCAACACCGACCTGCTGGCCCAGGTCGTCATCGACGAACTGACCAAAAAGGACGTCGCGGTCACCACCTACCGGCTGGCGGACCACAACATCCCGCCCGGTGTCACCACCGACGAGGGCCCCGGCGACGAGTGGCCGCGCATCCACGCCTCACTCCTCGGCGCCGAGATCCTGGTCGTCGCGACCCCGACGTGGGTCGGCAGGCCGTCCTCGCTCGCGCAACGGGCGCTGGAGCGGATGGACGCGATGATCTCCGAGACCGACGACGAGGACCGCCCGGTGGCCTACAACCGGGTCGCGGGCGTCGTCGTGACCGGCAACGAGGACGGCGCGCACCACGTGATCAGCGAGATCGCCGGCGGGCTCGGCGACATCGGCTACACGATCCCCGGCCAGGCCTGGACCTACTGGAACCGCGGACCGGGGCCGGGGCCGAGCTACTCCGACACCGACGAGGGTCACGAGTGGTCGGAGAACACCGGCCGCACGATGGCCGCCAACCTGCACGCCGTGGCCCTGGCCTTGGCGGAGCGCCCGATCCCGGCCTGAGCCAACGCGACCGAAACGCCGATCACCAGCCCTCCCAGCACGTCGGTCGGCCAGTGCACGCGGGTGCGCAGGCGGCTGTAGGCGACGAGGAGCACGAGCGGCGTCACGAACACAGCGGCCTTGCGGTCCTCCAACGCGGTGGCGGCGCCGAACGCGGCAGCCGTCACCGCGTGCTTGGAGGGGAACGACGACGAGTCGGGATGCTCGGGAAGTGCCCGCCGCGCGGGCATGTTCGCGGCGGGCGGCCGCTGTCTGTGCACGACCAGACTGATCAGATGGCCGACCGGCATCGCCACCGCCGCCGCGACCAGCGCGCGTTTGGCGGTCTTTCCCTTGCCGGCCAACGCGAGCAGGCCGGCCACGGGTAACCAGAGCACACCACCACGGGCCGTGACGCTCGCTGCGATCACGATCGGGTTCGGCCTGCTCGTAGGCAGCGCCTCGCTGTTGTGCAGGGCATCCTCGTCCAGCTCATCGCCACCGCTCATGCAGGACTACGTACCCAGAACGGGTGAACTGGAATCCAAGGCCACGAGGGTTCTTCGGCGTGCGCGACAGTGCGAACAGGATCGCGGCCACCAACCGGTCCGGCGGGTTCAGCTTCCACCAGGAACCACCAGCGTGACCCCGACCCGTCCCGCGGTCTCCGCCGCGAGCGCGCGAGTGACCTGGTTTGTCGCCTGGTCCCCCCGGACAGCTGCTCCGAAC
>JAVXWK010000444.1:0-3252 GCA_032230575.1 Pseudonocardiales bacterium
GTCAAGCTGCACAAGTGGCTGCCGGCGCGCGTGTTCGCGGTGCCGGACCTGCCGCGCGGCATCCAGCTGACCGGTGTGGAGCAGTTTGCCGATCACTTCGTCCTGACCGGAGCCGCCCCCGTGCTGCGGGAGCGGCTCACGCTCGGTCAGCTGGCCTCGGTGATCAAGCGGTTGGCGTCCATCCAGTCCAGGACCCGCTCGGACACGACCTCGGGAATCTCCATCTGGGGCACGTGACCGATGCCCGCGTACTCGTCGTAGCGCCAGTGCGGGTGCTTCCTGGCCACGTACCGGGCGGAGGCCACGTTGACCAGCCGGTCCCGGTCGCCGCTCATCAGGAAAACCGGCACCCGCAGCTTCGACATGGCCGCGTGGTAGGCGCCGCGCTTCGACAACGTGAACACGGTGCTGCGCGCGGCCGCGAGGAACGCCGTGTCCAGCCCGTCGACCTTGGCCCGCTCGCCGATGAGGTGCTCGCTCGCCTGCTTGAGCTCCTCGGGGATGACCGACGGGTCCGCGCAGACCAGCTCCAGCAGGCGTTCGACCTGCCTGCGTGCCGGAACGGTCCTGGCCTTGGCCAGGAACCGCTCGCCCACACCCGGAACCGAGTACATGAAGAACGTGCTCAGCATCGTCGGGTCCGGCCGCGTCCCGAACACCATCGGCAGCGCGGGATCCACCAGCACCAGGCCCCTGACCAGGTCGGGGTTGTAGGCGGTGTGGAACAGGGAGATCATCCCGCCCATCGAGTTGCCGACCAGGATCACCGGCTCCCCGACGATCTCTTCGATGAACCGGCCGAGCAGCCCCGCGTTGGCCTGGACCGTGGTCCTGCGGCCCTCGGGGTTCGTCAGCCCGTGCCCGGCCAGGTCCACGGCCACGACGCGTGCCTTCCGGGCGAGCAACGGCGCCAGCAACGCCCAGTTCAGGTGCGAGCCGCCAAGCCCGTGCACCAGAACCATCCTGGGCCCGTCATCGGGTCCGCCGAAGTCGACCCAGTGCACGGGCCCGTCGAGGTCCGCGTAGTGGCTGGTGCCGCCGAAGTTCGCCACAGTCGTCATACCAACCAGTATGTCGCTTGGACCAACCGGTTGGTAGCGGCCGTTAGCGGTCTCACCTCCACGGCTCGGCGGGCAGGCAGTCGTCCGGGTTCTGCCGCGGGTCCCAGGCGCCGGAGACGATGTTCCCCTCCCAGTCGACGAAGCACTTGCCCTGCGCGTCGTGGCTGTCCCAGATCAGCCGGCCGTCCGCGTCGTAGGCCTTGAGCGACTCCTCGCGGTCGATCTCCTTGGGGTAGTCCCAGTCGACGGGGTGCAGCACGGCCGCGACGAACGTCCCGTTGCCGATCTCGGCCTCGACCGTCCTGCCGAAGAGCGTCCAGGTGAGCCTCTTGACCTCGGAGTCCACCCGCCCGGCCACGATCTGCTGCCCCGGCCGCTGTGCGCGGTCCCCGCTCATCTGACTCTGGTAGTCGACCGACAGGTGCCCGGTCAGCCACCGCGTGTCGAACCCCTTCTTGGCCGGGACGTACATGTTCGAGTAGTAGGTGCCCGGCGTGGTCACGTCACACCCCAACGCCTCGGTGCGCGTGTAGAGCAGCGCGAGCCTTCCTGCTGCGTTCTGGTGGTACCGGTGGAGCACGGGCTGGTCGGGCACCCGTGACGACCTCCAGCACCCCTCCTCGATCTCCTTGACCTGCTCCGACGTGAGCCCGGACACCATCGCGGGCTGAGTCGACCAGTACCCGCTCGTCGGCTCGTCGGGCAGCACGAGCACCACGACGGCAGCCGCGGCAGCCAGCGCGACGGCCACCGTGCCGGCCCGGTTGAGACGCCGCCGCCGCGTGACCCCGCGTTCGATCGCGGCCCGGATCTCGCCGTGGCGGCCGGGCGGCAGCTCGCGCGCGGGCGGAATCATGGTGGTCATCGGTCCTCCCCGGTGTGCACGAGCTCGCGGAACTGCTGAAGCTTCGCCTTGGCCTTGCTGACCCGCGCCCGCACGCTCACCGCGGCGATCCCCAGCACCGCGGCAGCGTCCTCGTACGACACCTCGGCCCACACGCACAGCGCGAGCGCCTCCTGCTCGTTGCGCGGCAACGTGGCCACGGCCTTGAGCAGCTCCTGCATCTTCCGCTGGTCATCGAGCCGCTCCGCGACCATGTCGGCGTGGTCGGGCATCGCGGGTTCGTCGTTGAGGCGGCGCAGGTTCCTGAGGCGCCTGCCGAGCGATCGCTGCTCGTTGCGCACCACGTTCGTCGCCACCGTCAGCAACCACGGCAACGCCGACTCGCGCTCCAGCCGCACGTCACCCCGCTTGCGCCAGGCCGTGAGAAAGGTGGCCTGCAGGTGGTCCTCGGCCTCGGCCCAGGACGCGGTCAGCCGGAAGCAGTGGTTGTAGACCGCCTTCGCGTGCCGGTCGAACAGCACTCCGAAGGCGTGGGCACTACCCCCAGCGGCCTGCGACCACAGCGCGCGGTCGTCTTCGGTCGTCATACCTGTTCGTGTCCGCCCGCCTCACCGATGTTGGCACCAGTTTCACGCACCTCCCCCTAACGTCTCGAAACGTGGCACATCTGGGGGTCGCCGACCTGAAGGACATCGCGCAGGCGGCATACGGGCGGGAACTGCGCGACGTGGCCCGTCTGCACGGTGGCAGCAAGAAGGGCGTGTACCGGCTGACGCTCGACGACGGCACGACGGGCATCGCCTATGTGTGGCGCGCGTCCGAGGACTACTGGCCTGAGCACGAGTACGACCCGTTGTTCGGCAACGCAAGCGGGCGCGACCTGTTCCTCACGGCGCACACAGCGCTGGCCGAGGCCGGAGCGTGCGTGCCGCGGCTCGTGCTGGTCGACCGGGACACGATCGTCGTCGAGGACCTGGGCGGCGAGTCACCCAGCCGAGTGAACCTCGTCCTGTCTCACGCCCGACGCCCTCTAGTAGATGTCACAAAACCATGGTCATCTTCCTCCGCGACAGCAAGGAAGCGCGGGACGGAGCAGCCGGAACGGCCGCGGCAGAAGGGAGGCAGCACCTCGATGGAGAGCTCGACCGGCCCGCACCAACCGGGTCCACGACACCGCCGAGCCCAGCAGCCCGGAAAGCCATACGCAGCAACAACATTCGCCACCCGCCCCCGCGCGCGAGGAGCGGGCACCCCAGGCACGCGGGACCAGGCGTGCTCGGCGCCGACAGGCGGCCCGCGCCGATCGGCATCGAGGGCAAACTGGTCTTCGGCACCGAGCCGGGCACG
>JAVXWK010000447.1:0-5039 GCA_032230575.1 Pseudonocardiales bacterium
CTCCACGGTGAGCACGAAACGGTTGGGAGCTTCCGGCGCCGCGGTCACCGAGCCGCCGAGGGCCGAGATGCGTTCGCGCAGGCCGGTCAGGCCGCTGCCGAAGCGGAAGGCAGTGGTCGAAGCGCCGTCGTTGGACATCGTGAGCACGTTGCCGCGCAACGTGATCGTGCACGCGCTGGCCGAGCTGTGGCGCAGGACGTTGGTGACGCCCTCGCGCACGGCCCAGCCCAGCGCGCCGGCGGATTCGCCATCAGAGGACACCTCGCCGATCACGCGGCAGTCGATGCCCGCGGACGCCAGCAGCGAACGTGCGCCGGCCAGCTCCACCGAGAGATCAGCTGTCCGATAGCCACTCACCACGGCCCGGAGCTCCTCCAGCGAGTCGTGGGCGATCCGGCGGACTTCCAGCATCTCGTCGATCGCCTCGGAGCGGCCGCGGCGGGCCAGTTGTGCGGCCAGGTCGGCTTTCAGTGCCACGGCGGAGAGGTTGCGGCCCACCACGTCGTGCAGGTCGCGGGCGAAACGGAGGCGCTCCTCGGCCACGGCCAGGTTGGCCCTGACCTCGCGGGAGTGGTCCAGCTCCCAGACCAGGCCCAGCATCCACAGCGTCGTGCGGAAGCCGAACACCACGAGTTGCAGCATGATGCCGACGAACAGCACGTGGCTCGGGTCCGCGACCAGGAACATGAAGGCGCCGCCCGCCGCGGCAGCCAGGACGAGGGTGCGGGGGCGGAGCACGCCGGACAGGGTCGTGATCGTCAGGACCAGGAACAACACCGCGATGCCGGCGGCGGGGCCGTCCGGCTTGCCCGGAGTGGGGTTCGGGTACGCGATGGCGCTCGCGGCCAGGACCGCGCAGGCGAGCGCCAGGTAGATCGCCATCAGCCGGCGGGGGTACGGGGCCTTGCCGAGATAGTGCTCGATGCCGAGGTGGACCAGGCGGAAGCCCAGCAGCGTGTGGATCACCGCGGCCGCCAGGATCGCGATGAGGGCCCCGCTGGTGACCTCCGCGGCCAGGCTGGTGATCAGCAGTGGGGTGAAGGCCACGAAACTGGCGTAGAACGTGGCGCGGACGAAGAAGTCGAACCGCGCCGCGCTACCACGGGACCGCCACCAGCCGAGCAAGCTCACCTCCGAGGGTCCCAGCGGAACCAGCGTCGCACAGCGTAGATCCCGACGGCGATCCACACCGCCAGGACGATCATCGGCTCGACGATCGGACCGCCGTCCCACCCCACGCGCAGCAGCTCGAGCACCGGGGACAAAGGCAGCAACCGGAGCACGGACGCCACCTCAGAAGGGAAAACCGACAGCGGGAAGAACACGCCGGACCCCAGCAGGCAGGCCACCAGCACGGGCAGCGACGTCACCTGCGCCATCTCGACCGTGCGGGTGTACGCGGACGAGGCGGCGGCGAGCAGCATGAACACGATCACGCCACCGACGACGCCCAGCAGCAGGAACCAAGGACGCGAAGGCAGAGCGATGCCGCTCGTCACCCCGACGATCACCGCGAACAGCACCATCTGCCCCAGAGCCACCACAACGGACGGCAGGGACGCGCCGAGCAGGATCTCCGGATCCGTCAGCTCACCGACGCGAAGACGTTTCAGGACAAGCTCTTCCCGGCGCGCGACGAACGTGGTGACGAGGTTGTAGTAGACCGCCATCAGCAACACGAACCCGACCAGGCCAACTACTAACGGCACGCCGTCAGCGTCCGCTGCCATCAACGCCGGAGTGATCAGCAACGGCATCACGAGCGAGTTGAACAGCGCGGTCCGGTTGCGCCAGAACAACTTCAGCTCAGCCTGTCCCACAGCCACGGCCCTCATGCGGCCTCCTCCGCGATCGCCAGGAACGCCTCTTCCAGCGACGCCGACCGAGCGTCCAAACCGGACAGTTCCACCGAGTTGACATGAGCCCACGCAAGAAGCTCGTGCAGGGTCTCCTGCAGATTGTTGGTCGTCACGGTGACCCGTCCCGCGCCGTCATCCGAACCGACAACAGGCAGCGAGACCCCAGCGGGCGGCACGAACGAAATGCGAGACGGATACGCGTCCACCACCTCGGAAACCGTTCCCTGGGCGACGATCCGGCCTCGGTGCATGATCGCGAGCCGGTCGGCCAACGCCTGCGCCTCCTCCAGGTAGTGCGTCGTCAGAAGCACCGTCACGCCCTCGCGCAGCAACGCGCGAATCAGCTCCCACGTGTTGCGCCGCGACTCCGGATCGAGCCCCGTCGTCGGCTCGTCCAGGAACAACACCTCGGGCCGCCCCAGCAACGCTAAAGCCAGGTCCAGCCGCCGGCGTTCACCTCCGGAGAGCTGCTTCACCCGCACCGATGCCCGATGTGCCAGGTCAACAAGAGATAACGCCTCATCGACCGGACGCGGAGAAGTCAAAGTCCCCGCCCACATCTTTGTGGCCTCGGTCACAGTCAAATCGGGAGGAAAGCCGCCTTCCTGCAGCATCACGCCAACTCGTGGCCGAACGAGAGCGCGCTCCCGAAACGGATCGTGCCCCAGCACCGACACAGTTCCCGACGCAGGACGTGAGAGCCCTTCCACAACCTCGACCGTCGACGTCTTTCCCGCACCGTTCGTACCGAGCAAAGCGAACATTTCGCCCCGCTCCACATCAAATGAGACGCCCCGCACAGCTTCGAAACCTCCGCTGTACCGGCGTGTTAGCCCCCGTACCGAGATCGCTGTCACAAGCCCACGATCTCGGGAAACAGCCCCGAAGAGCAGTGCCAGGACACACCAGAAACCCATGACAGATGTCATGCGGGGCATCTGAGGGGTTTCCCCGCGTCCACTCGCGACGGTCGCGCTCTCACATAATCTCGTTCCAGTGGCCGTCCCGGTCCAGCTTCGCCGCCGCCCAGTCCGGGCGCGGCCACCTCCGGGATCCGGCGGGTGGCAGGGGCCCGCCGGATCCCGTCCAAGCGAGGGGAGTCGTCACGTGCAGGAACAGCTGCGCGGACGCCATGGGGAGATTGCCGCACTGCGCGCCGCGTTCGAGGCCTCGGCCTCACGCGGACGACTCGCGGTGGTACGCGGTGAGCCGGGGAGCGGACGCTCCGAACTGCTGCGCCAGGCTGCCTTGATGTGGCGCGCCGAGGGCGTCACCGTCGTCAGCCACCGCCCCAGATCCCGCGCGGTCGTACTGATCGACGACGCCGACCAGCTCGACGACCCGGTCCTCACGGCGACCGCCATGCGCATGCCCGGCTGCCTCGTCGTCGCGGTCTGCCGTGATCACGCGGAGCTGGCCGAGGCCGCGGACCTGGTCGTCGACGTGCCAACGTTGTCAGCCGACATCGTCACCGAGCTGATCACCAGCCGCGACCCGCTCGACCACAGCGTCGTCGAAGCTCTCAGAACGGCGCTCGGACCGCTCTACGGCAACCCCGGCACGGTCGTCGCGACGCTCAACGAGCTCAACCTGACCTGGGTCGGCGACCGGCTGTTCCTCGCGAGCGACCGGATCAGCCTGCCCAAGCACCACCCGCTGATGGAGCACGTCCAGGGCCTCGCCCACAAGGTCGCGCTGCTGTGCGTCGTGCGTCAGGGCATCGAGGTCACCGACCTCAAACTGCTCAAGGAGAACCTCGACGCCTGCGGCCGCGCGCTGGACGACCTCGTGGAACGCGGCGTGCTCACCAAGGACCTCAGGGTCCTCTGCCCGGCACTCGCGAACGCGATCATCGACCAGAGCGGCGAGGACGAGGTCCGACGCATGCACGTCGCGCTGGCCGCCGACACCGCCGACCCGGATCTGGTCGCACTGGCCGGCCCGGACCTGCCCGACGCGCCACGGAAAGCCCGCTGGCTCGCCGACCGCGCCGTCGAGATCCAGGCCACCGACCCGGAACGGGCAGGGCGCTGGCTCACTGCCGCGGTCCGCATGACCGCTGTGCAGGACCGCCCGTGCGGACGCCTGTACTACCGCGCGCTCGCCGTCCTCGTCGCCACGGGCCAGGACGAGCTGATGCGCACCGTCCTCGATGAGTGCGTCACCGAGGACACGAACACCGACGCCGTGACGATGCTGTTGCTGCTCAACGGCGAAGAGCCGAAGACCAAGGGCGGTCCGGCCGCGGCGCTCGCACGGTGGTGGCTCGGCGCAGGGCCTCCCGACTGGATGCCACTGCCGATGAGCACGCACGACGACGAAGTGGTCATCACCAACGCCGAGCTGAACGCGATCTACCACGCGTTGCGTTCGGACGTGCAGGCCTGCCGAACGGCGCTGAGGTTCGTCCGCGACGAGCAAGCGCGGGAACGCTTCGACGACATCATCGAAGCGGGCACGGCCGGAGACGTCGCGATGGTCCTGGAACTCGTCCTGGGCCAGCGCTACCGCACTCCGGACCACGGCCCGTTGAAGCTCTACCAACGCGTGGTCCGCGACTACGCCAAAGCAGACTTCACGTCCGCACTGCAGACCGTGCGCCAGCTGGAGCTCACGAAACGACCGATGCCCGCCCACCACCACGGCCGCATCCTCGCCGCCGCAATGCATTCCGCACGCGGCGAGCACCGGCAAGCCTTCGCGTGGCTCGCCAAGGTCAGCCACGCGACGAGGTACGCCCCCACGCGCGCAATGGTCGAATGCGGTCTGCTGCACCGCGCCGGCGACTCCCAGACCGCGGTCAACCTCGCCTGGCGCACGCTCCAGCGCGTCAAGCAGGCGGGCGTGCGGACAGGCACCAGCCGGTTGATGCTGCAGGCACTGCAGATCGCGATCAGGAACAACGACCTCGACATCGCGCGCTCGGTGATGACCGAGATCACCGAGCTGCACCGGTGGGGTGACTGCCGCTGCACGCTCCAGGTCCTGTTGCTGGCCAAGGGATTGCTCTACCACGACCCGGCCGAGGCGGTACGCGGCGCGGACCTGGTGCGCCGTCGCGGCCACCGCCCGGACCTGTTGTGGGCGTGCCACATCCTCGCCCAGTTCGCCGACGACCCGCGCCACGTCGTGCGCGAGTTGCACTCCATCGCCAAGGAAGGCGGATCGTCGTTCCTGTTG
>JAVXWK010000466.1:0-5132 GCA_032230575.1 Pseudonocardiales bacterium
GTTCGGAAGTGAAGTGCATGGTCGTGCCTTTCCGGAGTGCTCGCGAACGGCGCTCCCGGACGACGACCTATCGCCCGACCGTGACCCCAGAGGGGAGCACCCATGTCGAAATGTTCACGGGTACCACCTCCTCGGTCTCTCGCACGGTCGCGGGAAAGGTAGCAGTGCGGTCGTGGCTCGCCCAAGCGTTTTACGTTTGACGTGCGGGTTTTACTGACCAGGTGCGGACGACCATCATGAAGAAGACCCTGCGCGTGCCTGCGTCGGACGGCGCGCGGGGTGATGGCGGCACGACCGCCAGACAGCTCGACGCCGCGCTGATCAAGGTCGGCTTCAAGGCTTCGCGCGAGCTGATCGAACACATCTCCGGCGTGACCGATGCCGAGGAGTACGCCCAGGAGATCGTCCGGGCGGTCAAGGAGCTGGTCGGCGCGCAAGCCCAGCACAACCCGTACTTCAAGGACTTCCCGCACAACGTGCCGGACACGGTCGCGTTCTGGCTGTCCTGCATCGAGGACGTCGCCGAGTTCTCCGGCAACCTGCTCGACCTGCCCAAGTACGGCCGCGTCCAGCACACGTACGAGGAGATGCTCAAGGCGCACGACGAGCTGGTCCCGTCGCTCAAGGACCGCATGACCGTGCTGCACCTTGGAGGCACGCTCGACGACGAGATCACCCGCCTCTACCTGGAGCTCGCGGCGAGCCCGATCCCGCTCGGCGAGGACGACCGGATGCTGCTCGGCGAACTGGCGACGCAGCGGCTCGACGTCGCGCCGGAAACCGTTCCCACCAGGGAGAACCGCGCGATCCTCAACGCCGCCCGCCTCGTCGCGCAGCGGCCGCTCACCGACATCGACACGGTCACCGACGTGCTGCGCCTGGCAGCGGAGGCGTCCGGGGGCGATGTCACGCTGCGCGAATCCACCCGCTTCCGGTCGTTCCGCAGGCCTGAGCGCCGTGCGTTGCTCGCCGCGCTGGACGAGGTCGCGCCGAGCAAGTTCGGCGACGTCAACCAGCACCGCGAGGCGTGGAAGCGGCTCGGCGAGCGGCTGCACCCGCATGAGCACCCGTTCGCAAGCGCTCAGGACGTGTTCGCGGTGGCGCGCAAGGAGAAGACCGCCCGGTCGTTCGCCGGCCAGGTGGAGCTGGCGTTCGCGGACAACGATCCCGACCTCGCGCTGCGCATCCTCTCGAAGGCGCCCGGCATGCTCCTGCGCAGCGTCGACCGGCTGGTCAGGAGCGGCGCGTCGAACGTCGCCGAAGCCGTGGCAACAGCTGCTCCCGACGTGTCCGGGCGCGTGCTGGTGTCGGTGCTGGAACACCTCAGCAACCGCTCAAAGCCCGACACCGCAAGGGTGTTCGCGAACCGCAGCCGCAAGGTGTGGATCGCCGACGACACCCGTCCGCCGATCGACGCCACGGCGATCGTCGAGGTCATCGAGGCCGAACTGGTGCGCAGGCTGCCGGAGTACTCCGAGCTGACCGTGGATCCGGAGGTGCTCGACGTCGTCGTGCCGATGTCCGGCACGGCCACCGAGGACGGTTTCGGCGTGCTGCCGCGTGGTTCGAAGATGTCGCTGGAAGGCGATGTGCTGCGGTTCTTCGTGCACTGGCACCAGAAGTCGAAGCGCACCGACTACGACCTGTCGGTGGTGCTGCTGGACGAGAACTTCGCGTTGAGGGGCCAGGTGTCGTGGACGCGGCTGACCGCGAATGGCGCCTTCCACTCCGGCGACATCACCGACGCCACCAACGGCGCGACCGAGTTCATCGACCTGCATCGGGACGCGGTCGAGGCGAAGTACATCGTGGCGCAGGTGAATGTTTACGCAGGGGAGGGGTTCGACGAGGTCGGCGAGTCGACGTTCGGCTTCATGAGCCGCGACCTCGACCAGCTGGGCAAGCCGTTCGAGCCGAGCACGGTTCGCGCGCGGTCGTCCATGCGCGGCAAGGGAAAGGTCGCGTTGCCGGTGATGTTCGAACGCGACGGCGACACGTGGCGCGGAACCTGGCTGCACCTCTACCTGCGCGGCACGTCGTGGGGCAACCGGGTCGAGGAGAACCGCGACCTGGTCAAGCTGATCACCGCGGCCGCGTTGCACCGCAAGTACTTCACCGTGCGCAAGCTCGTGGAGTTGTTCGAGCGCAAGGGTTCCAGTGCGGGCGGCGCGTCCATCCACATTGGACCCGTCGCAGAACTCGCAAACCTGCTGTCGGACTAGAGCTTTCGCTGCTAACGTGGAACTCGCGAGGCCATGAGAGGGCTTCCTTCTGAACTCCGGAACCGGAATGGTCTTCGGACCGCCGGTCTTTAGTCCTCTCGCTTTCCTCGTCCAGCTTCACGACCACTCGACGGCGATGCCCGCGATGCCAGGCCCGACGTCGCCGAAGTACGCGCTGACGACGCCGCCGAGCCCGCACACCAGCTCCTCGACGTCGACCGGCGTGGCGTCGGCCGAGGCCCGGAACTGCTTGAGGCAGCGCGCGGGCATCGCGCGTCGGTGGAACGACAGCTGCACCAGGTACGAGCCGCTGACATCGCGGAACGTCCGGTGGTGGCCGGGAGTCGCGCCGCCGGTGTCGTCGACGATCGTGAAGCTGAAGACGTGCTCCTCACCTGCCGAGAGCCGCCGGTCGAACAGCATCTCCACGGCCAGGTCGCGGGAAGCGCTTTCTCGGCGCAGCCGCCCCTGCCGACAGCCTTCACCAGAGCGGACCAGCGCGTTCTCGATCAACGAACCTTCGTCGCCGCGGTGCACGGCGAGATAGCGGTCGGGTCCCTGCCGCACCGCCCGCACGACCAGCCGTGTGGTGATCGAGCGCTGTTCGCGGTGCATGCCGAGCTGCACGGTGTCGTGCACGGACAGGACCTCGAGATCGGCGTTGCCGCGTGCGGCCTCGGGTACGGAGTCGAACGAGGCGAGCAGCGGCGCGGACTCCGGCCACGTCGCGACAGGACGTGGCGCGTAGGAGTTGGCGTTGCGCGGGCCGATCAGATCGAGGAGCGACGACGGCGGCAGGCGCAGCACGGACTCGAGCGCGCGCACCGTGCTGATGGCTCGGGGGACCTCGGGGTGGCGCAGGCCGCGCTGCCAGTACGAGAGCGTCGACTGGCCGACTTGGACACCGAGTTGTTCGAGGTGGGCGCGCAGCCGGGCGAGCGAGAGGCCCCGGTGGGCGATCGCCTCGCGCAGGGCGCGGTGGAACGGCCCGTAACGCAGCGTCTCGGCGAGAGGGGTCGGCAAACCCCCGGTCGGGTGACCGATCGGTTCGTTGACCGACTCGGCGTGCCCGGAATCCGCGGCCACCGCGGCACCTACCCTTCACACACGCGCCGTGTGACTGTTCACCGTAGTCACTCGATCTGGTGATCGAAAGATCGGATTTCGCCCGTGTGGGGGATGGGTGGCGGCCATGTGAGTGGCTCGAACCAGTCCCGTTAGGGTTCGGCCGTGGGAAAGCTCGTAGTGATCGAAGGCCTTGACGGTGCCGGCAAGCGCACGCTCGCCAACGGTCTGACGGAGGCGCTGCACGCCCAGGGCAAGTCCGTGACCAGCCACGCGTTCCCGCGCTACGGCCAGAGCGTGCACGCCGACCTGGTCCGCGACGCCCTCTACGGCAACATCGGCGACCTCAGCGACTCGGTCTACGGCATGGCCGTGCTGTACGCGCTGGACCGGCGCGGCGCGGCCGACCAGATCCGCGAGGACCTCGAAGAGCACGACGTAGTGCTGCTCGATCGTTACGTGGCGTCCAACGCCGCCTACAACGCCGCGCGGCTGCACCAGGACGAGAACGGCGAGTTCGTCGAGTGGGTGCGCGCGCTGGAGATCGACCGCTTCGGGCTGCCCGTTCCGGACCTGCACCTGCTGCTCCGCGTGCCCGTCGAGGTCGCGGCCGAACGCGCCGCGAAACGTGAACAGGACGATGACTCACGTGCCCGCGACATTTACGAATCGAATAGCGGGCTGCAGGCCAGGTGCGGTGTCGTTTACGACGGATTGGCGAACATCAACTGGCTGGCCCCGTGGCAAGTGGTCGACGGGCGGTCAAACGTGAAGTTTCATTCGCTTCTGGAACCACTCTTCACTCCTTGAGTGGTCGCTCACGTGCGTACCGATTGACACGATCGTGGATCCGGTACGTCACTGTGAGTGAATAGGAGATCACAATTTGAAGCGTGTTCTGCAGCGCCCCCCGGTCGGAGTCGGCCGTACGGCTGTTCTGATCGCTGCCGCCCGCGCCAATGAGCAACGTCATCTCCGCCGCCTCTTCACCGATCCACTGGCCGCAGGACTCGTGGAGGCCGCTGGCTCCGCGAACGACCTGAACGGCGTCCGGACCCTCGCGGGAGACCACTTCGTCCTGCGCACCCGGTATTTCGACGACCAGCTCCTCAGCTCGGCCCAGCCGCAGGTAGTGATCATGGCGGCGGGCCTCGACACCAGAGCGTTCCGGCTGCAGTGGCCGCCGGGCACAACACTCTTCGAGCTCGACTTACCCGACTTGGTCGAGTTCAAGGAGGACGCTCTGCACGATCTGCAGGCCCGGCCCCGGTGTGAACGGGTGGTCGTACCCTGCGACCTCCGCGAGGACTGGCCGACAGCGCTGATCCAGGCGGGGTTCGACCCGAAGAGGCCCACAGCGTGGTTGCTGGAGGGCCTCTTCATGTTCCTGCCCCCGGACGCGGGTGACCGGATCTTGTACTGGGTGAGCGCGCTGTCCACTCGGGGCAGCACGCTCGCGCTCGAACACGTCAACCGCGAGTTCCGCGAGTTGCCGCAGATGAGGCCCGTGCACGACCGGTTCGACACGCTGGACGCCCGCTGGCAGTCCGACGTGGAGGACCCGGTCGAGTGGCTGGCGGGCCACGGCTGGCACGCCACCGTCACCCACCAGGTCGACCTGGCAGCGCAGCACGACCGCGCGGTGCCGGCGATCACCGACCCGCGGAAGGTGGGTGATGCGCGCATCTGGCTGGCGTCGGCGATCCACACGGTCTGAGCGGTACGCGGGGCCCCTTCGTGCTCTCCTGCAGTACGAAAGCTCCCCGCGTACTGCTGACACCTGGTAACGAAAGGTGAACGTCGCGCGGATATTCCGGCGACGAGCAGGCCAAATCGGGGCGAGGT
>JAVXWK010000469.1:0-11687 GCA_032230575.1 Pseudonocardiales bacterium
CCCCCCACCAACCCCGATCGAAGGTCAGAACGGCGGCGTGGTCGCCGTGAGATCGCCGACGCGCGCGGGAGCGGTCCCCCACGGGCTGGGCACGGGAGTGCGGGCGGCGAGCCGCGCCAGGACCTCACCGTGGCAGGGCCACGGCGCGCACCAGCAGCCCAGCGTCTTCTCCGCCAGCTGACCGAGCTGCGCCATCAGCTCCGGCTGCTCGAGCAGCCACCGCTCGTAGAGGCCGATCACCTCGTCGCGAGTGCCGTCCTTGCCGATCTCGAACGGGTTTCCCCACTGCGAGCCCCGTCCGATGTAGACGTCGTACCGGGCGCGCTTGCAGTGGACGACCAGCGGATGTGCCACCTGTACTCCCTCATCGTGCTGTTCTCCGGCTGTCCCGCCGTGGTGGCGGGGTGCAGTCGGATCGCGCCGGACGCGGTCCGAGGTCAAGCCGCGGTGTAGTTCCGTGGCTTGACCTCGGGGTGTGGCCGGGGCAGAGTGCGGCGCCCCGCCACCACGGCGGGACAGCGGAACCGGTCGCGGGTGAGCGCGGTGGCAACGATCAGCGCGGTGGTGTGGCCGGGCGGAGGGAGATCGGCGGCCTGCTTCCGACCGGGTCGGCGTGCCGACGACGATTCCGTCAGCGGGACGCGTCAGGCTGCGGCGGCGGCCTGCTCGGCCGTCTTCACGTGGCGGGTGTAGACACCCTTGGCGTAGGGCTCGCGCATCGCCTTGCTCCGCAGCTTCCCGCACGCGCACGACGGGATGACCTTGTCGGCCATCGGCCGCAGGATCATGCTGTGCCGCCCGTTCTCGGGCCGAGCCTGTTCGGGCTGCGAGTCGGTCGGCCGTGCCGCCGGTTCTACCGTGGCGGTGCTGTCCGCAACGGATCGCCGTGCCGGGCGCCTCGAGCGCAGAGCGTCACGAATCCGCTGTCCGTAGACGTTCGCGGCGGCTTCGTCCGCCGTGTGCCGACGGTTCCAGGCCAGCCACTCCGACACACTCCTACCGTGAAAGTGAGATCCTTCCGGCCAGTGCATTCGTTCCAGCTGGACTCGCACGTCCTGCGGCAGGAAGTTCCAGTACTGCGCGGTCACCGTCACGTCGCCGCGTCGCGCACGTTCGCGCGAGCTCCGCAGCAGGCCTCGGCGCCACAGCTCAATCGTCGCCGAGGTGTGCTCGTAGCGCGCACGCGCGTCGTGCTTGACACGGGCGGCCGCACGACGATCGGCCAGACGAACAACATTGTTGTGCGGCTTGCTCATGAGAACCCTCTCGACACGGTTCGAAACGACTTTGGTTGATCAGCGCGTTGACGGCTGCCCACACACCGGGCCGGGGGTGTGGACAACCGATGGCGCGCGGGTGGCTCACCACCCTCTGAAGGTGTTGCCGCTACAGCGAACCGGCGTGACGACGACGCCAACACCGCTCAGCTGCGCCGCCAGCGCTGGTAGCCGTCGGGCAGGGCCTTGCGGAGAACGTTTCCGATCTCCCCGGACCTGTCGCGGTAGAGCTCGTAGAGACGGTCCGCGTTCACGACCCGCTGCGTCGCCGCATCGACCCCCTCGGTGTACTCGCTCGGCAAGCCCCGCAAATCGCTGGCGGCGTCGAATACGACGATGCGAAGGGCGTCGAGTTCGGCGTGGACCTGGCGGAGCTGCTCGGCGAGCTCGCTCTCAATGGAACCCGGCGGTGCCGTGTACTCGCGGCTCACCGACACCACGTCGGCGCGGCCGCCGGCCACAGCGCCGCAGCCGATGTAGGTGCCGTCCTCCGCGACGGTGCTCGTCCGGGGGAAACGGTCGCTGCGCAGAACGATCCTGACCCTGTCACCGGGACGAATGTCAGCGAAGTTGTTGATGGGCAGCCACATGGTGTCCTCGTTCCGGAAAGCGTGGGGCTCGGCCAGGCGCGCCCGCGGGGGTGGACGGTGCGCGCCTGGCCGAGGTGAGCGGGCAGCAGTGCCGTGGGGGCGGCACGCGCCACAGCTCGGACAGAAGGTCTGGATCAGGTGCAGTCGAGGCCGCAGCTCAGGCACAGCAGCACGACGGGCTCCGCCGATGCCGGATTCTCGGCGTCGGCCTCGGTCATCTGCCGGCCGTCGGCGTAGAACCAGCCGCAGCGGCGGTCGTCGGCCGTGCAGTCTTCAGGTCGCGAGACAGCCCACTTCCGTCCCTCGACCTCGACCACGGTCCGGCCGGGCACCACCCAGTCGCCGTGGAAGCGATTGCCCGCGCCGCCGTGCCAGCGCACGAACTGCCGGCGATACCGAAGCGCGGTGCCTTTCAAGCTGGGGCCCTGATAGGGCAGCCGGTCTTGGAAGAGGAGCCGTGCGGCGTTGTCCGCGAACTCGGTGATGGCGATGGACCACGGGCTGGTGCCGGTTCGCAGAGCGGGGGATTGGAAGGTGTCGACCAGGACGGACGGCATGACGGGTGGACCTCCAACACGAAGGGGCTTGCAGGGAAACGGTGTGAGCGCACGGCGTGGTGCCCCTTATCGAGGAGGCGATGAGGGGCACCACGCGGGCTTTGGTCGGGGAAGAGGGCGCTGGCCAAGGTCTCCTGGCCAGCGCCACCCCGATCAGAACGGGGGCTCGTCGGTGAAGCCGGTCGTGCCGGCGGGCGGGGTCGAGCCCCACGGGTCACCAGCGGGCGCGCCACCGGCCTGCTGGCCGCCGAAACCACCGCCACCGCCGCTGCGCTTGACCTTCTTGACCTCCGCGGTCGCGTAGCGCAGCGACGGGCCGATCTCGTCGACCTCGAGCTCCACGACGGTGCGCTTCTCGCCTTCCTTCGTCTCGAAGGAACGCTGGCGCAGCCGCCCGGAGACGAGCACGCGGGAGCCCTTGGTCAGCGACTCGGCCACGTTCTCCGCCACCTGACGCCACACGTTGCAGCGCAGGAACAGCGCCTCGCCGTCCTTCCACTCGCCCGACTGCTTGTCGAACGTGCGAGGAGTGGACGCGACGGTGAAGCCAGCGACGGCCGCACCGGACTGGGTGAAACGGAGCTCGGGGTCGGCGGTCAGGTTGCCAACGACGGTGATGGTGGTCTCTCCAGCCATGGCGAGCGCTCCCTTGCAGATCGGTGATCAGGTCACCGACAACCCCTTTCTCGTCCTCACCCACCAGATGGCAATTCATCGAGTGGGTTCGGCCCGAGGGGGCTGTCGATCTGCGGACGGCAGCTCAGGTCGTGGAAGGCCCCGAAGGGGGCGGCGGGGGTTCCGGCCCCGCTTTTGGGCCGGGTTCATCGGCGCGGACCTGGAGCGATCTGAGATGCTTCAAGCAGATCGACAGCCCCCGGTCCGAACCCGCTTGCCCCTTCCCTCCCACAGCAACCACCACGCTCTTGTTCTTGTGACAGTTGGTGAAGGGCTGGGCCGGAGGCCGCGTGGATCACGCGGCGGGGCCGACGATCCGGATGATGTTCGGGTAGCGGCCGAGCGCGTCGATGCGCTGGCCCGCGATCTTGACCACGATGGTGGTGCCGGGATGCAGCTCCTCGTCGATGTCACGCACATCGCGGCTGGACTTCCAGAACCACAACGAGGTCTCGTTGGCCAGAGTGCCGCACTGCGCTGTGTGCACTCGGCGCTCGCGGTGCCGGTGCTTGCCGGATCCCAGGCTCTTGCCGGTGACCGTGCAGGTGACCTCCTGCTCGTTCGCGTGCACCTGGCGGTAGACGTACAACACGGCACCGAAACCGCCGACCAGAAGGCCGGCGACGATCGCGCAAGCGGTCAAGCGGTCGCGCAGGTGTGTCCTGTGTGGAGGGGTCACGGGCGGGTGCCGATCGCGTGTCGGCTGCCCGTGGAGGTGTCGCTGCTGACGACGCCTCGGACGACCAGCCGGCGTGAGTCCTGCAGAGCGGTGATGTGGTGGCAGAGGTGGAATCGCAGAGCGGGCGATGCGTCGCGTTCGACCTGGACAGCCAGCTCATCCTTGATGAGTCCGGCACGGTACAGAACGCCGTTGTCCCTTTCGGAGAACCATTGCTGCCGGAGTCGATCACCAGGTTTCAGCAGGTGCAGCACCGTTGACCAGAACGGGTTAGCGCGCGCCACCCGCGCTCGGCACACGGTGCTGATCGCATCGCGCTCGCTCCAGTCCATGTCGAACCGGCCCCCACACCCGTATCCGGTGATCTCCACTGCACAAGCGATGACGCGAGCGCGCATCTCGTGGTTCTGGCCGTCCTCGGGGAAGAGCGCGTCCAGATCCGGGTCGACCGGCCGTTGCAGCGCCGCACGCGCGACCGCGGTGCCAGTGGCGGCGTCGAACATGAATGTGACGACGTTGGCGGCGTTCAACGCCACGATGTCTTCCGCGGTGAGCGTGGCGGCAACGGGGATGTTCACAGCGCGAACCTCTCTTCTCCTTCTGTGGCAATAGAAACGGTGATCACGAGGACACGCCGCAAGGTGACGCGTCTTGGCGCACGCTGGTGCCGCTGCGTAGCGACAGCGCCCGCCGAACGTGGCGATGGGTCGGCACCTTGGCACCGGCGAGATCGGCCAGCGTCCACGCCAGTCGCAGCACGGCATCCGCGCCTCGAGCGGACAGCGCCCCCACTTCCTGCGCGTACTGCATGGGGTCTGTCGTCTCGGCGGGCAGCGGGATCGCGCGCAGCACACCAACTGGGACGGCGGCGTTGGTCGCTGCGTTGTCCCTGCAGGTCGGGCCGGTGACGCTGGTCCAGCGCGCTGCGGAGCGAAGCCGTGCCATGGCAACCCGAGCACGCCTCGTCGAGAGCACCCGTGTCCAGCAGCCCCGGTCACGATCCGGCGCGGAGAGGAACGTGCTGAGCGAGTACGTGATGTCGAAGGCGTCGATCAGGGCAGGCGAGAGCCTCGACGCGTGGACGCCCGATCGGGGGGCGTGCGTCGCGAACAGCTGGAATGCCGCTGGGTAGCGCGTGGTGCGTCCGTTGCGGACGACCTGTACCTCGCGCTGGCGCATCATCAGGCGCAGCGCGTCCCGCTCCGTCGTGGAGAACTGGTCAAGTGCGCGGGTGACCAGCAGGCCGTGATGCGCCTCGCTGGCCGTGCCGGGCGCGGCGCCGCCGATGAGCGAGGCGAGCGACCTGCTGGGGTGGGCGTTGACCATCGGCGGGGTGCGCGACATACGCACTCCTGCCACGTGCGGCCCGGTCAGCGAGTGAACCGCGGCGACGTCGAACTGCTGCGCCGGAGTGAGGTCAGGCAGCAGCCGGTGGAGCCAATCGGCGGCCAGCCGGCTGCCCGCGCTGTCAGCGATGTCGAGCAGGAGGTGGTGTCCGCCGGCGGCAGCGATCTCCACGATGTCCAGCGCCTCGTCGGACAACATCCGGGCGAGCGGGCGGAGGTCGTCCGCCACGGGCCCAACCACCGGGCGTGGGCGACGAAGGGCGTCGTCGTCACCTCGCAGCCAGGCGGCGACCTCGGCCAGGTCACGCCCGGCAAGAACGTCGACCCCGTCGACCAGAGAGGCCTCCCGGGCGGCGGCCGCAGGCACGATGATCCGGCGGATGCCGTGTGCACGTGCCGCTTGCACCGCGGGCACGGTTCCGCGAACTGGACGAAGTCCGCCGTCGAGACCGACCTCGCCGAGTACGGCGGTGCCCGCGAGGCGCTGCGGGGGAACATCGTCGGCGGCCGCGAGCATCGCGACCGCGACCGCGGCGGCGTCCGGCCACCCGGCGGTGATCGGATCGAGACGCACTTCCACCTGCCGGTGCCGGGATCTTTCCCCAGCGCCGTCCAGCGCCGCGAGCACACGCAAGAGCAAGGTGGTCGGGTCGCCGTCGCCGGTGAAGGTGATGCGCTCCTCGCCGGGCGCCGCGGTCGCAACGAGGCTGATCATGTGGCCGGTCAGACCGTGCAGAGCGACTGTGTTGACGGTGATCATGACGGAGATCCGTTCTGCACGAAGGGAAGTACGCGTGCATGAGGAGGCCCCCGTCCGGCACGACGTGCGTGGCAGACGGGGGCCAGACAGGTGCGGTCAGCCCGGTAGACCGGCGGCGTAGCGGAAGGCGCCGTGGTCGATGTCGATCGACCCGCCGTTCATCGCCACCGGGCGCACGCCGCGGCCGGCGAGCAGCCCGGCTTCCTCGGGATCGGCGACGTAGTCCCAGCCTTCGTCGGCCCGCACATGGTCGTAGATGTGCTCGTGGCCGTTCTCGCAGGCGTAGCCGCGGTTACCGGGCAGGTACCAGGTCAGGCCGGCGCACTCGACATAGGTGCTTTCGCCGTCCTCTGGGTTCGTGAGCTCTACGAGCCAACTGCAGGGCCACACCTCCTCCTCGAGGAAGCAGGCGCGGATCGCGGCGACGCTGGCGTGCGCGACCGGGGTGCCCTCGGCATGACGGGCTCGGTTTCCGCATACAGGCAACGAGCTTCTCCCGTTCAGTGCTGCGCGGGAGTTGATCGATTTCCCGCGGCCCCGCCGTGCTGGTGGGGTGCACTCGGGTCGCGCCGGGCGCGGTCCGGGGTCAAGCCGCGGTGCTGTTCCGTGGCTTGACCCCGGGGCGTGGCCGGGGCAGAGTGCGGCGCCCCACCAACACGGCAGGGCAGCCACTCCAGAACGTTCTCGACCCGGATGCAGTCAGAGGACGACCACACTGGTAGGACGCACGTAGGAGATGACTTTGCCGTCGGCTGAGAGCAGCCGCAGACGGCCAGGGAAGCCGGGTTGGGCCCACGCGGTCCATGTGGTGCCGTGGTGCTCGATGAGGCTGCCCTCGTATCGCACAGTTTCACCACCCTTGATGCGCGGTGCCTTGGGCGGTGTGGGGCGAGGCCCTGTCGTGTGTGTGACCTCGTGGTCGGTGAAGCGGGTGCCGCGTGCGGTCGTCCACGGGTACCGGTCGCCGCGGTAGCGGGGAGCGAAGGTGACGACGACCGAGGTGTTGCGCGTGACGTGGCCGGCGGCGGTCTGCTCGGACATAGGGCTCGTCGTCACTCGCCTCCCCTCCGGTTCGCTCGCCAGTCAGCATCGGGTCCGACCTCGATCCTGACCACAGTCAGGAAACCGGTGTCGTCTACCTCAACTCCGGGTGGCAGGTTGTCCAACCGGAGATCGCCGCCGACGACCACACCCATGCCCTTCAAGGCGCCCTTGAGCATGCCGGGGAACAGCGAGCTGTTGGCGAACCCGTGGAACTTGGGGTGGCTACGAAAGGCGGCCATGTCGCAGTGACGAGTGCCGATGATCGGCACCTTTACCTTGCGGTACAGCAACTCGTCGTGCACGGAGAAGACATCACTGGCCTTCGCTTTGAAACTCACTGTCGCCATGCTTTGTCCTTCCGCAGGTTCTGTTGCCACGGATGCGGCATTTCCAGCCGTGGCTGCTTGCCCGCCACGTTCGTCACTCGGCATGACCGGTGACTGCGCGGTGGGATCCAGGCACAGCGACCGATTCCGGTAGGTCAGGACCGGTGACGCCGGGCACCGGAAGATGTGCTGGCTCTGGGGTGATGCCGCTGCGGTTGAGCACCCCAAGCAGCGCCAGAGCCCCCAGTTTGCGATCACCGCCGGTGCCGACCGGCGTGTCCAGGACAGGTCGCAGGGATACCGCCGCCTGCTCGACGTCGATGGCCACCGCACCGTCCGCGACCGGCAGCGCGATGCCGCCGTACATCAACGTGTCGAGCACGGGCTGCGCCTCGGGTATGAGATCGCAGGGCCGGGAGATCTGCACGCGCCGGGGCTTGGGCAGGCGGCGGGTCCAGTCATCGGCATGGCGATGGTGGAACTCGGGATTGGTGACGCATCGCTTGCACAACCGGCCGGGTTCGATCTCGGCGTACAGCAGTGCGGCGACCAGCGGCTCGGTGCCGAAGTCGACAAACTCGCCGATGATGTCGGCCAGAGTGCGCAACCCGTCGCAATGCAGAGCCCCGTCGGGAAAAGCAAGGTGCACCGTCGGATGGGCACCGTGCACGACGGTGCCCATCCGGTGGCGGGCTGTGATCATTGATCGGCTCGGCTTTCCCCCGCGTGCGGGAAGTCAGGGCGCGGCACCGTTCGGGAACATCGGTGATGCCCCGGACAGCCGCGCGGCTCCTGGTCGGATGCACTCCCGCAATCCGGGGCCACAGCAGAACGCAGCGCCTACCGGCACGGCGGGGCGAGAGCGGCCCTCTTGCGGGGGGTGGTGTGTCAGGCGGCGCGGTCGGGCAGGCGCCGGGGAGAACGGTGGCCCGCCTCCAGGCCGTCGCTGATGGCGCTGTCGGCCTCCTGGACCGGGATACGCCGTTGCTGGGCAGCGATGTGCAGCGCGCCGCGCGCGTCGTCGTCGGTGAACTCACCGCCGCCGACCAGCCGGCCCAGGGTGAAGGCGGCGCGGACCAGGGTGTCGTGCGCGGTGCCCGGCCCGGCGTTGGCGACGGTGGCCGCGACCGAGTCCAGGTAGGCCTGACGGCGGGCGTCCGACAACGGGCGGACGTCACCGAACACGATCAGCTCGGGCTCCGGACGCGGGGGCGGGGTGAAGTGCGGAACGAGCCACAGTGGAAACGGCGCGATCGGCGCCCGGCGTGCGACGGTGTAGAGGCCGTCGCGGCGCATCGACCCGGCGGCGACGATGAACCCGCCAGCGCCTCGGCTGTCGATGCGCCACCCTGCCCGGCCGGCGGTGTTGCGCAACGGGAAGTCCTCATCCACCTCGAAGTACAGGTGCTTCGACGGGGTGGGGCTGATGACGGTGTAGGTGTCGTCCGGGTAGGGCTGCCCGGCTTGCTCGGCGAGCCGGGCCAGGACGTCGCTGCCGTGCTGGGCTTCGGCCCACTCCGGCGGCGGTTCTTCGCCGTGTGCGGCGTCGAGGTCGAGAACGTACAAGTTGCTGGGGCCACAGGCGATGCCGACATTGGACGTCGGTGAAGCGCCCCACCAGTAGCGGATCAAGTCCGGGTCGATGGTGGCGCGCTGTTCCCAGCCAAGGTGGCCCTCGGCGCACACTCCAGTGCCTTGGCAGCGGCGTTTTCCGTGCAGGCACGGCGTTTTCGAACGTGGCCAGAGCGGGAACACGTACAGGCCGCTGAGCGCGGCGGCCAGGGCCACGCCCATCAGGCGCGGCGCGGGACGGCGCCGCCAGGTGGGGCCTCGTGTCGTGCGGCGGCGCACCTCGCCGCCGGGTTGTGGTGTGGTCATCGTTATCTCCCCTTACGCCCAGGGTAAACCGCCTTTTCCCAGTTCAGGCGATATTTCGACTGAACGGAAGAACCGTCGCGAGTGGACGCTCGGCGGTGCGGCGCAGATACAGGTCCACCAACAGCGCCAGGTAGGGCAGCGACGGCGTGTAGGTGTGCACGCCGTTCAGGCCGGGATCATCGGCGCCAGCGGGGACTTCGCCGTTGACCGTGACCTGCCAGTACTCGCCGCGCGGCGAGTACTGGCCGGATTCGGCGCGCGACACGACGGTGATCAGCTGGCCGCCCGGATCACGCAGGCGCACGGTCACCTCTGAGCCCATTCCTTCCGGCACGCGCTCCCCGGCGAGTGCTGGGTCGCGCGCGGGGCGGATGAGCAGCTCGTGGAGGTGCACCGACAGCGGGACACCGCCAAGGCGCCGGTAGAGCTCGACGAGGTGCCCGCGGGTCCAGTTGTAGACGCCGCATTCGCCGAAGCTGCCGCGGCGCGGAACGTTGGTCTCGACGGTGCTGGGCAGCACGTAACTGCGGCTGAAATCGTGCGGGGTGATCCAGCGCAGATACCGCACGGGCCGGACGACAGCTGCGGGTGGCACGGGTTCCTCCTGACTGGACGTTCGGCTGGCCACCGCGAATCTGCGTAGTGCCAGCCGAGAGAAATGCCGTGGACCGGCACCACGCGGTCGTCGTTGATCGGGGCGCGCGAAGCGGAGCGTCACAGGGATGACCGGTGGGGACGTGGTAGTCGAGGCCGGTCCAGGACCTTCTCGCACCTGACGCATTGCCAGGCACGGTCGTAGGCCCAACCCGGGAGACCGTAGAGCCACGTCTCTCTCCGCACCGTGATCTCCTCGGTGTGGTAGTGCAAGCCCACCAGGCCAGGCGATGTGCTTCAACATGGCTGCTCGTAGCCCTTTCCAGAACGTGACGGCGAAGCGGCCCATCTCCACGTCAGCTTTTGAAGAGGCAGCGCACGAACCAGACAAGGAAGAGCCCGACGATCACGATGGGAATGAAGTCCGGTCCCTGGAGTTCCTCGACGGGAATCGGACGGCTGGCGAACTCAACAACGCCGAGCATGGCGGCCTCCTGACCAGTGCGGTGTGGACAGTGCGATTGCGCGGAAGGTCAGGCGGGCACGATGGCCGCGGCGTCGCAGGCCATCTCGTCTGCGACGGGGCGCAGATTGGCGAAGCCGGTCTCCGGATCGGCGGCTGGGTTGGTGGCCACGTGCCACACGCAAGTGAGGTGGTGCCACTTCTCCGGCGCGGAGCGGACGACGAGTGACCACTCCTGTGAAGCGGTGTGGATCTCCGCGACCGCGGAGGAGAGGGCGCGGTTGACGTGGCGATGGATCGTGACCTTGAAGGTGTCCGTGCCGCGGCGGTAGTACCGGACAAGGGTGTAGCGGCCCTCCCGGACGATCTCGGTGGTCTCGCGGACGAGGAAGACTTCGCTCTGGTGGTGCGAGTGCGCGGACATGGGTCTCCTGACCGGGGTGCGTGGGTGAGAGGGAGCTGCCGCGTGGGGCAGCAGCAAAAAGGGCCCGCAAGACCGAGGAGGTCGCGGGACGAGGCAGGAGCCGTGCAGCGCGGCGAGGACCGCGAACACCGGCCGCAGGCGTAGCCAGGCCCGGTGTTCGCGGCGGTCACAGCCGAACAGCCAGCGCAAGCCACGGATCCTCTTGCGCAGCAACAGAGTCCGAGTCAGCGACCGGAACCGGCTCAGTACAACGGGGTCGTGCCGTGGGAGGCGCGCTGCCGAATGGTCGGCTGCTCCTCCAGGCGACGCCGGCCGACGCGGTCGAAGGTGTAGAACCGGTCGTCAATCGCGACGACGTCGCCGACCGACAACGACCTGTTGCCCCGGTCGCGGTACTCGACGGCACGCTCGTCCGGCACACCGAACTCCGGGTCGTGGCCGATGTTGAACAGGTCGAAAGCCCGGCCGAGAAGAACGTGGTCGTCGAGGGCGTCCTCGACGTAGAGGTAGACCTCGGTGACCGTGTCGCGGGACTTGTAGCCGTCCAGCATCGACGTGGGCAGGTTGTTGTTGTGGAACACCCGGATCGACACCGCCCCGATCGCGGTGGCCTCGATGGTGGTCATGAACCCCTCCTGACATGCGGAAGGCCCGGCCGGGCGCCGACCTGAGAAGGTCTCGGCGAGCCCGGCCGGGCCGTGGCGAAACGTGCCTGATCTGGAGATCCGCTGGTCAGCGGACAGAGAGTCAGCTGGTGATCAGCCCGCCGGGCAGCACGACGGAGCTGGCCGTCACCCGCGCCGGCTGCCTGTGTCCGCGGCAGGTGATCACGTCACCAACTCGGTGGCTGCCGTCTCGCTGGAAGTGGCAGTGGCAGGTGAGTTCGCCGACGGTGAGGGTGCGCACCGTGAGCTCGAGGAGAGCCATTCCCCGTACTCCGTTCACTCGGTTTCCGCTGTGCGGGAGTGGTCGGTCTCCCGCTGCCCCGCCGTGCCGGTGGGGTGCACTCGGATCGCGCCGGGCGCGGTCCGAGGTCAAGTCGCGGTGTTGTTCCGTGGCTTGACCTCGGGGCGG
>JAVXWK010000488.1:0-4609 GCA_032230575.1 Pseudonocardiales bacterium
GGGCGACGAAGTGACGCACCTCCACATCGTGGACGTGCCAGGAGAACCGGACGTGCTGCAACTCAAGTACACCGCCGACACCCACGTGATGGCACCCGAACTCATCCAGAAAGTGTTGCGCGACATGAACGACCTGCTGCTGCACGAGGCGGTGGCCATCCCATGACCGTCCACCGCACCACACCGACGCCCGGCGCCGCGGACCTCTACGCCCTGGCCACCGACATCGCCGACCACGAACTGGCCCCGCGCTCGTCCGGCTACGAACAACGCGGCGAGTTCCCGCGAGAAGTCCTGCACACCCTGGGCAAAGCGGGCCTGCTGAGTCTGCCGTACCCGGAGGAACACGGCGGCGGCGGCCAGCCTTACGAGGTATATCTCCAAGTCCTGGAAATCCTCGCCTCCCGCTGGCTCTCGGTCGCCGAGTCGGTCAACGTCCACACACTGGCCTGCCACGGCATAGCGAACTTCGGCACCCCGCGACAACGCGCCGAACACCTCCCCCGCCTTCTCTCCGGCAGCGTGCTGGGCGCCAACTGCATCTCCGAGGCGCACGCCGGCTCCGACGCGGCAGCGATGTCGGTACGAGCCCGCCGCGACGGCGACCACTACGTCGTCAACGGCACCAAGGCCTGGGTGACCCACGCCGGCGTGGCCGACCACTACGTCCTCTACTGCCGCACGGGCGCAGCAGGCGTGAGGGGAATCTCGGCCTTCCTGGTGGACGCCGGCAGCGACGGCCTGCTGCCCCAGCGCCCGGAGCGCAAGCTGGGCGTCTCCTCCTCCCCGACCGCACAAGTGGTCTTCGAGAACGTGCGCGTTCCGGCCACCCGCATGATCGGCCGCGAAGGCCGCGCCTTCCTCATCGCCATGGACGCCATGGACGCGGGCAGACTGGCCATCGCCGCCTGCGCGGTGGGCCTGGCCCAGGCCGCACTCGACTACGCGGTCGCCTACGCCAAGACCCGCCACCAGTTCGGCCGGCGGATCATCGACTTCCAGGGCCTGGGCTTCCTGCTGGCCGACCTGGCCACCGCCGTCTCCGCCGCGCGCGCCCTGACCCTGTCCGCCGCCCGGCTGCGCGACAACGGCCGGCCGTTCAGCGCCGAGGCCGCCAAGGCGAAGCTCTTCGCCACCGACACGGCCATGAAGGTGACCACCGAGGCGGTGCAGGTGCTCGGCGGCTACGGCTACACCACCGACCACCCGGTGGAACGGTGGATGCGCGAGGCGAAGCTGCTGCAGATCGTCGAGGGCACCAACCAGATCCAACGCCTGGTGATCTCCCGGGCCCTGTGATCCCGGGCCCTGCGTCCGGTGCGTCAAGTGGCCGTCGCAAATCCGCCACCGTCAGCTGAGCAACTCCACGACGTGCACCGCCTGACCGCTCGCGAACGACTCCTGCCCTCCGCCGTGCAAAGTCACACGTACGTCCTCCTCCGGCGACACCTCGGTCACCTGGCCGACCGGCCCGATCGAGCCGTACAACCGAATGAGATCTCCGGGTGACAGTTCGCCGGCCTGTTTCGTCCCGATGTTGCGAGCCCGGGAGGCGGGCCGCACCCAAACCGTGAGGCACCACCACAAAACACCGGACAGCGCGGGAATCGCGATCACCAGGATGCCCGCGACCACGGGAGTCGTGCGCGCCAACGCGACGGCGGCGGCAGGAGCGCACAACAGCCCCACCACCGTCGCGACATGTACTGAGCTCACCACATGCTCACCGATCTGCAGCCAGCCCGTCGTGCGCACCCAGCCACCCGAGGTCAGCCCGCGCGGCTGCCTACCACCCGCGACGCTGGGCGCCGCGTCGACGGCTTCAGCCGGTTTGCTGAACAGATCGACACGATCCTCACTCCGCACGCCGCCACCTCAGCTGGTTCTTCTCGTTGCGGGCGCAGACGATCTCGCGGCCGTTCGGCGACGTCCTGCGTGAGCCTTCGATCAAGCAGAACTTGCCGATCCGAGCGTCATCCGGCGGCGCCGAGGAGGTCGAGGTGACCGGTGCCGAAGACGCCGGTGCGGAAGACACCGTCGTCGAAGGGGCCGTTGTCGTGGTCGAGGCCGCGCTCGACACGGAGGACGAGGGCGCACTGCTGGGCGTCGCCGTCGCCTCATCAGGAACACAGCCGGCCGCCCACAGCCCTCGACGTTCCTGGCGGGCGGCGGACTCGACCGTCCCGAGCTCGTCGCGAGCCGGCAGATCCGCCAGCGCCACGCCTCGGCTCACGACGGTCTGCGCGTAGTCCGTCCCGTCCGGCAGCCGCACGTCGACCGAGATCCGATCGCTGCCCGAAGCACCTTCCTTCTTGACGGTGAGCCGAACTTTCTTGCCGCCCAAAAGTTCTTGGGCAGTCGCACGCGACTCGTCCAGCCAGCAGTCCGCACTCCGGCGCACCCCGTGGACGTGGGCTTCGAAGAAGAACCCGGTGGCAGGCTCCATAGCTTCGAAAGCGTCCACACCGGACACCGTGTAGACAGTCACCTCGAACGCGTCACCTCTCTGCACGACCGCCTCGAGCCCGGCCCTGCCACGTCCCAGCGGCAGCTCATCACCGAGCAGGCCCGCGGCCCCGGTGGTCACGACCGTGGTGACCACACCGAGGCACATGATCGCGAGCCTCGCGGGCTGGTTGGTGCGCCACCAGAAGCGGCGGACAAACCCCGGACACGTCTTCTGAAATTCGGCCTTGGCCGTCGTGAGCATGGTGATCCCAGCTTGGTGAAGGGTTCTTGGGCGACAGCACCTGGGCTTGCCGTTGCCGAGCGAGTGTTATCGCTAACAACAGGGTCGTCAAGAACAAAAACGGTTCAATCGAATCTCCCGCTCATCCTTCACAGAACAGGTCGCGGTGATTGCGCCCGCACACAGCTACGCGATTTCCAGTCAGTAAACAAAACAGACCGTACACGTTCGTTCAGCTGGGACAGCCGTGTCGAGATGATCAGGAACGCCGAGCTCACACGGTACGACCGTTGACGACCTGGTGCGGTGGGGTTAGGAAAACGAATGGGCAATTGGGCCCGTCCGCCGTGAACGGTAGGTGACACGCCGAGGCGAGGCTTCGGACTTCCGGCGAACGGATCGCGAAGCCGTTGCGACATATGAGTTTCGTCGAAACCAACAGCACGTCGAAACCGCTCCTGTACCGTCCGGCCACGTGACTCGCATCGCGTTTCTGGGACTGGGCCGCATGGGCGCTCTGATGGCGACCCGGCTGGCGGTAGCCGGACATGACCTCACCGTGTGGAACCGCACCGCCGACAAGACCGCACCGCTCGTCGAGGCGGGCGCCGCCGCCGCGGCCACGCCGGCGGAAGCCGTGGCGGGAGCGGACATCGTCATCTCCATGCTGTTCGGCCCGGAAGCCGTGAGGGAGGTGTACGCGAACGCGGCGGAGGCGTTGAAGCCCGGCACGATCGTCGTCGAGATGTCCACGATCGGCCCGCGGGCCGTCGCGGAGCTGAAGACGACCCTCCCCGACGGCGTTCGCCTGATCGACGCTCCGGTGAAAGGCAGCCTGCCCGCCGCGAGCTCCGGCGAGCTCGGCATCTACGCCGGTGCCGCTCCCGAGGATCTCGCGGAAGCGGCGGACGTACTCGCGTTGCTGGGCAAGGTGAAGCACGTCGGCCCCTCTGGAGCCGGTGCCTCGGTGAAGCTCCTGGTGAACCTGGTGCTCGGTTCCTCGTTCGTCATGGTTGCCGAGGCCCTGGCACTCGCCGACGGGCTCGGCGTCGACACCGACGCCGCCCTCACCGCCCTGGAAGGCACCGCGGTCGGCTCCCTGATCCCCCGCGTGCGCGCGAAGCTCGAGAACCCCGGCTCCACCCAGTTCTCCCTCGGCCTGGCCGAGAAGGACCTCCGCCTCGTCCTCGACGCGGGCGGCGTCCCGGACGGCGTGGCCGCCGGCGCACAGGACAAGCTCGCCGCCGCCGTCGCGGACGGCCTGGCGGAGAACGACATCAGCGCCGTGCTCAACCACGTCCGGAGTGGGGTGCACCCCACTCCCCTCCTCAGCTGTCCCGGCTCGTGAGGACACCGACCCCGACCAGTACCGCCCCGATCACCAGGAAGGTGATGTCGTAGACCAGCTGGTCAGGTCCGTGCCGCACGTGGTGCAAGCCCAGAATCTGGTGGTCGACGACGCCCTCGACGAGGTTGAAGACACCCCATCCGGCCAGAATCCCACCTGCCAGCACGGCGTTCGGCAGTGGCGGCCGCCGGTTCAGCATGGCGATGCCCACGAGCACCAGCAGCAAGCAGAACAGGTGGAACAACCCGTCACCGATCATCATCAGATGAACGTCGTCGAGCGGATACCACCCGGACAGCATGTGGTGCCAGCCGAGCAGCTGGTGGATCACGATGCCGTCGATGAAACCGCCGATGCCCAGGCCCAGCACCAGCGCCGCGCGGTCCGGCCACCTCATCCGCTCACCGTCCTCACGAGCAGGAACAGGTTCAGCGCCGAGATCACAAGAGCCGCGAGCGCGCCTGCCGCCGTGACGACTCGCCGGTTGGCCGCGGCTCCCATCACATCGGCGCGCCTGGCCAGCAGCACCAGAGGAACCAGCGCGAACGGGATCCCGAACGACAGCACGACCT
>JAVXWK010000496.1:0-3950 GCA_032230575.1 Pseudonocardiales bacterium
TGGCGCCTGCACGGCCGCGCAAGCTCTCCAAGGTGCCGTTCGTCGAGTTGGCGGACGGGCGGCTGCAGGGGGTGGTGTCCAGTGGGTCGGACATCGAGCGGGTGTACGTGTCGTCGGTTGCCGCGGGGAGCTACGAGTTCGCCTGCAGCACCAACAACAACCGGCCTTGTGGAGGGGCGCGGGGGTCGTTCTGCAACCACATCTTCGCGCTGATCACCGAGGCGGTGCTGCAGTACGGGGTGGAGCGGGTGGCGCGGTACCTGAGGGTGGATGCCGCGGACATGGACGCGCAGGCGATCTACGCGCTGATGATGGGGGCGAGGCCGTCGCAGGCGGACAGTGCCGCCGCGGCGCAGGTGTTCAGCCGGTTTCTGCGGCATTTGGCCTATGTGGAGCTTCCCGCTACTACGGCTCCATTGCCTGAACTGCAGTGGTTCCCGCCTACTCGGGCGGTGGTGTGATGCGGGTCGATCTGCTGGCGGATGCCCTCGACGGGGTTGACGAGGTGCTCGCGGTGATCGCGGGTGCTGATCAGGCTTTGACCGGTGGGTTGCTGCGGCCGCAAGCCGTTCAGGCCGCCGGGCTGGTGGCGCTGGCCGAGGCGGTGGCGGCGTCGCCGTTGGGGGCCAAGGTGGCCGAGGCCGCGGAGAAGGCAGCGGCCGGTGCTGCTGGGGAGGAGCACTTCGTTTCCCTTGCGGCGGCGCGGATCGCGCTGTTCGGGTCGGTGCACGACGCGGTGATGGCGCGGATCGAGCAGGCGACCGGACGTGGGCGCGGGGACTGGAGTGGTGCGCCGGAAGGTGGCGGTCAGGCGGAGAACCTGTTGCTGGCCGCGCGTTCCTGGCTGGCCGACCTGGCACGGGCCGGGTGGCTGGGCATTGACCACGACCTGGTCTCCGGGGCCGAACCCGTGATCTCGGCGTTGCTGCCGGAGCCTCGGTTGCGGCGGCTGGCGGCGTTGCTGGACGGGTTCGCGGCCGAGTTGGCTGCTTCTTGTCCGGGGTCTGCATTGGAGCGGATTCCGGTGCGGCGCTGGGGAGATCTGTGGTCACGGGCGCTGCTGCTGACGTTGCCCGGCGCGACCGGGACTGCCACGAGCACGGTGACCGGGCGGTTGCTGCCGCTCGGGGTGGATCTGCACGAGCACGCGACCGCCGCGCAGGCTCAGGTGCACGCGGTGTTCGAACCCGCCGGCGGTGGTGCGCCGCAGTTGGTGCGCGCCAGTGTGTCCGCGCCGAAGCCGGACACGATCATCGGCGCCGGGATCTGGCAGTTGCTGCGGCCGCACCTGTCGTTGCTGACGGCTGTCAGCGAGGGCAGGTCGATGGAGCTCACCGGCATGCCGATCACCGCTGAGGGGGATCTGGTGTGGGTGGACGAACACGCGAAGCTCGGCGAGCCCGCCGACCCGTTCGTCACCGCGCGGGTCGTGCTGCCGACCGCGAGCACGCCGGCGACGGCACCATTGGACCGGCATCCGGCCCGCATCGCCGTGCCCGTGTTCCTGGAGGGCTACACGGCCGAGCAGGGCGGGAAAGCCTTTGACGTTGCCGGGCAGTCCGTTGCCGTGGACACCGATCGGGTGCCGGTGGCCGGGCCGCTCACTCCGGAGGCGGTGGCGGGCTCGAACGCGTGCATCGGGTTGTTGCGCTGGGACGCGGGCGTGTTCCGGGTGCAGCCGCTCGCCGTTGAGACGACCGTGCGCAAGAAGACTGTGGCGTTGCACGCCGGTGCTTGGGCCGGTGGCGCGGTGGACAAGGCCGGTGTCAAAGCGGAGAAGGCCGCTACCGACGCCGCGACCGTGCTGCGCGAGCGCGCTGGAAGGTTGCTGCGCAAATGAGCGACGCGCAGGAGAACCGCCGCCAGGTCCTGTACTGGCGGCTGCTGTCGAGGCTGTTCGACCACGAGGAACAGTCCACTTTGGAGTCGGCGAGTTTGGCTGTGCTCCAGGACATCGGGCTGCCGCCCGCGTTGCTGGACCCGCAGGCCGGGGTCGACTCGATCGTGCAGCGGCACCCCGAGCTCGCCGCCGAGTTCGACGGCGTGATGGTTCCCGCGACGGGGGATGAGCGCGACAAGGCGGCCGAGGTTCGGCGGGCAGCGCTGGTGTCGAAGGTGCTGCTGAACGTCTTCGGCACCGGGTCCGGCACGGTCACCGCCGGGCAGCTGTCCCGGTGGCAGGCCGACGCGGGCTGGCTGGAACGGGCACTGGGCTGTCAGCCGGGGCAGCTGCGTGGCGGTGGTCGCCAGGCCGGGCAGACCGGCACCGGGATGGGGCCGGGCACGCCGGACCTGAGCAACCTGATCCCGCAGATCGGGCCCGAACTCGGTGCCCTGGAAGCGGATCTGGTCAAGCGCATGCACCTGCGCGAGGTGCTCGCGGATCCCGTGCTCGCCGCCCAGCTCACGCCGAGCATGTCGCTGATCGAGCAGTTGCTGCGGGACAAGGACAACCTGTCCGGGGTGGCGCTGGCCAACGCCAAGTCGCTGATCCGCAGGTTCGTCGACGAGGTGTCCGAGGTGCTGCGCACGCAGGTGGAGAAGGCATCCGCCGGGGCGCTGGACCGGTCTGTGCCGCCCAAGCGGGTGTTCCGCAACCTCGACCTCGACCGCACGATCTGGAAGAACCTGACGAACTGGAGCCCGGAGGAGGAGCGGCTCTACGTCGACCGCCTCTACTACCGGCACACCGCGCGCAAGACCACGCCGCAGCGGTTGATCGCGGTGGTGGACCAGTCGGGGTCGATGGTCGACTCGATGGTCAACTGCACCATTCTGGCCTCGATCTTCGCCGGGCTGCCCAAGGTGGACGTGCACCTGATCGCGTACGACACCAAGGCGCTGGACCTGACGCCGTGGGTGGCGGACCCGTTCGAGACCTTGCTGCGCACCAACTTGGGTGGCGGTACCGACGGCACGGTCGCGATGGCGCTGACCCAGCCGAAGATCGCCGAGCCGCGCAACACCGTGGTGGTGTGGATCTCCGACTTCTACGAGTCCTACTGCGAGCAGCTCTACGACTCGATGGCGGCGATCCACCACTCCGGGGCCAAGTTCATCCCGGTGGGCTCGGTGACCAGTTCTGGCCGCGGCAGCGTGAACCCGTGGTTCCGCGAACGGTTCAAGGACCTCGGCACACCGGTGATCTCCGGCCACATCCGCAAGCTCGTCCACGAGCTCAAGACCTTCCTCACCATCTGACTTTTCCTTGAAAGGCACCACGATGTCCGACCTGTTGCGCGCCCCCGCCGAGCTCAAGTACGCCGAGGAACTGGACTGGCTGGAGTCGGTCGACGACAACCCCAAGCCGTTCTCCTGGCGGTTGTCGCCGAAGATGATCCGCCTGTTCGTCCTGGGCGCCGAGCGGTCCGACGGCCTGGAGCGGGAGATCGCGCAGAAGTGGTTCGGCGACCGCAGCATCGTCGAGCGCGCCATCGTCACGCTGGCGTCCGACCGCGGTCTGCTGCTGATCGGCGACCCCGGCACCGGCAAGAGCTGGCTGGCCGAGCTCCTGGCCGCCGCGATCTCCCGCAACTCCACCCAGGTGGTGCAGGGCACCGCGGGCACCACCGAGGACCACATCAAGTACTCGTGGAACGTGTCGATGGTGATCGCCAAGGGCCAGTCCCGCGAGTCGATGATCCCGTCGCCGATCATGAACGCGATGGAGACCGGCACGATCGGCCGGTTCGAGGAGCTGACCCGCTCGACCAGTGACGTCCAGGACGCGCTGATCTCGATCCTGTCCGAGAAGTACATCTCCGTGCCCGAGCTGGACAACGACAACATCGTGTTCGCCAAGCCGGGGTTCTCGGTCATCGCCACCGCGAACAGCCGCGACCGCGGTGTCAACGACCTGTCGTCGGCGTTGAAGCGGCGGTTCAACTTCGTGCGCATCCCGGTGGTGACGAACAAGAAGAGCGAGGCCGAGATCGTCCGGTTCCGCACCG
>JAVXWK010000498.1:0-6239 GCA_032230575.1 Pseudonocardiales bacterium
GAGCACTCGTGGTTCACCGGTCACGAACGACATCGCGAAGCCCAGCACGACCGCGCCGAGCACGAACGCGTTCAGGCCGCTGACTTTTCGTTCGGTGATCACGGACCACAGCGCTCGCACCGCGGGCACCACGCCGCTCAAGATCAGCGCCCACATCTGTGACAGGCCCGCCGCCCTTGCGCCGTAGTAGACGGCCGTGGGCACGATCAGGTCGATCGCTAGTTTCCGGAACATTCGTCCCCCCGACGAACTGCGAGGTCGATCGCGGTGACCACCTCGCTGGTGTAGGTGTCCAGGTCCACGTCGGACCCGTCGCGCACGCGTTGCGCGGCCGCGTCGACGGCTGCGCGGATCAGCACGGCCATCGAGCGGATGTCGAACGAGCGGAACTCACCGGCGGCCTGACCGGCTTCGAGCAGTTCGGCCAGGCCCGTGACGCTGAAGTCCTGGCTGGTCGTGCTCGTGTAGCCCTCCCCGGACGGCGTGCGCAGGTGCGGGCCGATCTCGGTGAGCGCGACGATCTCCTTCGGGTGATCGCGCAGGAACCGCAGGTTCGACGTCAGATAGGCGCGCAGCTTGCCGTTCCAGGTGGCTTCCGCGGCCATCGCGGGCCCCATGACCTGGGCCGCGGCCGTGAAGACGTTGATCACCACCTGCCGCAGCAGGTCGTTCTTGTCCGCGAAGTGGTACGAGATCATCCGCGGGCTGCTCAGCCCCGCGCGCTCGGTGATCTTGGCGAACGTCGCCTGGTCGTAGCCCAGTTCCGCGATGGTCTCGATCGCCGCCCCGACGATCTGCGCGCGCCGCGCCGCGGTTCTGCCCGTGTGTTCCACGGTCACCCCCGTTTTTATCCAGCTAGATAAAACGCTACCAGACGAACGCAAGAGGGGCCCGCCTGAACCAGGCGGGCCCCTCTTGCGGAGCGAGAGCGAAACGACGGGAACCCCGGCCCCTTCCCCAGGGCCGGGGTTTGTCCGTTCAGAGTGCTGTGTGTCTCAGATGGACCGTCCTAACAGGATGCTTCGGGGTTACGCAGCGGGAGCCGTCACGCCGGGGGGCAGGCATTCCACGTTTCGCTTGCCGTCGGGCTGCATCACGAACCAGGTGCCACCGACACCCTGTCCCTTCCACTTGCCCGGGCCCGGGTCCTGCGAGTACGTGTACGCGGGCCAGTTGCCGATCGCGACTTGCTTCTTGCCGTCCGCCCGGGTGATCAGCTTCACCAGCGCGGGGTCGATGCCCTCGAGCTGGGGAACCGTGTCCGACAGGAAAGGCGGCCACGTCACGGAGCACTGGTTGTTGCAGTTCGACTTCGTGTCCGGCTGCGGGGTGTCCTTGTCGAAGCGGTACACGGTCCGGCCGTCACCGTCCTGGACGACCAAGCCCATCTTGTCGACCGTCTTGCCGACCAGCTTCAACGAGCTGACCGGAGCGGCGGCCGGTGGCTGCGCGGCGGGAGGCTGCGCGGCCGGGGTCGGGGTTTCCGGTGCTGCCTGCTGAGCAGGGGTTGCGGGCGCCTGAGCAGGTTCCTGGAGTACCGGGGGTGCACCCACGTCGCCGTAGTCACCGAGGACGCCCAGATCGGTTTCGGTTTGTGCCACCGGCTTCGAGTTCGTGCCACTGCCCGTGGCACTCCAGACACCCAGACCCAGCACAACTGCCAGTCCCGCGGCGAGCCCGATGGCAATGCGGTTACGTCGGATCACACTCATGTCCTCCTTGTCCATCCGTTCGCTCTATCCAGGCCATACGGCCGTGGTTGCGTCTCGGTTCAGAAACGAACCGAACCTCTTGCCGCCCCGAACGTCTGGCGGAGCCAGGTCGTGCAGGAGGTGCAGGGTGGTCGTCGCTGGTCAGCTGGCAGGAATGGCCGAACGGGTGCTGGGTTCGGCGTTGCCGATCGGAATTCGGGCGTGGGACGGGAGCGTGGCGGGGCCGCAGGACGGCACCGTGCTCGTGATCCGCAGCCGCGACGCTCTCCGCCGGCTCGTGTGGAGTCCGAACGAGCTCGGCCTCGCGCGTGCGTACGTGAGCGGGGAGCTCGACGTGGAGGGTGATCTCGCGGTCGGTCTCTCGCAGATCTGGGGGCTCGTGCGGCGCGGGGGCACGCGGCGGCCTCGTGTGGCGGAGGTCGTGAAACTTGCATTGCAACTGAAAGTGTTGGGTCCCAACCCGTCCGCGCCTCGCGAGGAGGCGCGGTTGCGCGGCGCCCCGCACACCAAGGCGCGCGACCGGGACGCCATTTCGCACCACTACGATCTGAGCAACGCGTTCTACCAGCTCGTGCTCGATCCGAGCATGGCGTACTCGTGCGCGTACTTCGTGTCCGGTGAGGACTCACTGGCCCAGGCACAGCACAACAAGCTGGATCTGGTGTGCCGCAAGCTCGATCTGCGGCCCGGCAGGAGACTTCTGGACGTCGGGTGCGGCTGGGGATCGATGATCATCCACGCGGCTCGGGACTACGGCGTGCACGCTGTCGGCGTCACGATCTCCGCGCAGCAACGTGATCACATCCTCGGACGCGTTGCCGCGGAAGGCTTGCGGGACCGGGTCGAGGTGCGGCTGCAGGACTACCGCGAGGTGCTCGACGAACCGTTCGACGCGATCTCCACCATCGAGATGGGCGAGCACGTCGGTGAGAGCAACTACCCGGCGTACGCCGCCACGTTGTACCGGTTGCTGAAGCCCGAGGGACGCCTGCTGCTGCAACAGATGTCGCGTGGTAGCAACGCACCCGGCGGTGGTGCGTTCATCGAGTCGTACGTCGCGCCGGACATGCACATGCGACCTGTCAGTGCCACGACAGGGTTTCTCGAAAGCGCGGGGTTGGAGATCCGTGACGTGCACGCCTTGCGGGAGCACTACGTCTGGACCGTGCGGGCGTGGGCGCAGACACTGGAAGACCGGTGGGACGAGGTCGTCGCGCTGGTCGGCGAGGGTCAGGCGCGCGTGTGGCGGCTGTACCTCGCGGGTGGTGCGCTGACGTTCGAGGAAGGGCGGATGGGCGTGGACCAGATCCTGGCGGTGCGCAGGAGCGAGCACGGGCGCAGCGGCATGCCGCGGGTGCGTCGTGAGCTGGTGGCGCGATGAGCTACCTGGTCAGCTTCCTGGCCGTGTTCGTACTGCTCAGCGGCCTTTTCCTGTACGCGGACGCACGCAAGCGCTACGACCTGATCGACTCCGCGTGGGGTCCCGGATTCGCGGTGATCGCGGTGGTCACGCTGCTGTTCGCGGAGGGCGAACCAACTCGGCAGTGGTTCGTGGCTGCGCTGACCGTGGTGTGGGGCGTACGCCTGGGGGTGCACATCTTCGTGCGCAACTCCGGCAAGGACGAAGACCCGCGATATCAGGACATCTTGAGGCGTGCCAAGGGAAATCCGCGCCTGCGGATGTACCGCGTCTACCTGATCCAGGCCGTGCTGATGTGGATCGTGTCGCTGCCGGTGCAGGCCGCGCAGCATCTTTCGGCCCCTTTCGGAGTGCTAGATTGGGTGGGCACTGGCGTGTGGATGGTCGGCTTCGCCTTCGAGGCCGCAGGTGACTGGCAGCTCTCTCGGTTCCGGGCGGACCCGGCAAACAAGGGCGCCGTGATGGATCGCGGACTTTGGCGCTACACAAGGCATCCGAACTACTTCGGCGACGCTGTCGTGTGGTGGGGCCTGTACTTGTTCGCGTTGCACTCGTGGCTGTCCGCGCTCACGATCGTCGGTCCGGTGATCATGACGCTGCTGCTCGCCAAGGGCACGGGCAAACCGTTGCTGGAGAAGGACATCGTGTCGCGCCGCCCCGGCTACGCCGAGTACGTCAGGCGTACGAGCGGGTTCGTGCCGTTGCCCCCGAAGAGCCGCGTGAGCTAGTCAGGCGGCGATTCCGCGACCGCAGCCGTCTGTTCTGAGGTGTGCGGCCCACCTGCGCGTCCACAACCCCTACCGGGTCTGTATCGCGCCAGGTGAGCCTGCTCGCGGCACCGGCCTCGCGAGGGGCCTCGGGTTAGTGTGGGCGGGTGGGCAACGACATCTCCTTCCCGCGCCAACAGGCGCGCACCCAGCGGTTCACCGTAGGCGCACCCAGGACCTTCGCGGTGTCGTCAGACGGGGCACGTGTCTTCTTCCTGCGCCCGGCCACGGCCACGAGCCGTGCGAACGGACTCTGGGAGCTGGACGCCGCCACCGGCGTCGAACGGCTGCTGGCCGACCCGGCCCAGCTGCTGACCGACCCGGAGGACCTGCCTGCCGAGGAGAAGGCCCGCCGCGAGCGCACGCGGGAGTCCGGCGCGGGCATCGTCGGGTACGCCCTGTCGAAAGACGCGACTGTCGCGTCTTTCGCCCTGTCCGGCCGCCTGTTCGTGGCCGACCTGGTGAAGGGTGCCGTCCGCGAGCTGCCGACTCGGGGCGGCGTCATCGATCCGCGCGTCGACCCGACGGGCACACGTGTGGCGTATGTCACGCGCGGCACGCTCCGGGTCGTCGAGCTGGAGTCGGGCGACGACTTCGCTGTGGCCGTGCCCGACGGTGAGGACGTCACGTTCGGCCTGGCCGAGTTCATCGCGGCCGAGGAGATGTCGCGCTACCGCGGCTACTGGTGGGAGCCGGACGGCACCCGCCTCATCGCCGCGCGCGTGAACAACGCGCCGGTGCAGCGCTGGTACATCGCGGACCCGGCGAACCCGGCCACGGCCGCGACCGAGATCGCCTACCCGGCCGCCGGCACCGCCAACGCGAACGTGTCGCTGCACGTGGTGTCGCTGGACGGCACGTTCGTCCCGGTGCTGCTCGAGTTCGACTACCTCAACGACGTGCACTGGTCGTCCGGTGGAGCTCCGCTGATCACCACGCAGAGCCGTGACCAGCGAACCCGTCGGATCTACTCGCTGGCGCCGGAGACCGGGTCGGTGTCCGAGGTCGCTGTCGAGACCGACCCGGTGTGGGTCGAGGTCACGGGCGGGGCTCCGGCGTGGACGCCGGATGGCCGGCTGGTGCGGATCGTGGGCTCTGGAGACGAGTACGCGCTTCAGGTCGGCGACGAGGTCGTGACCTCTGGGCTTCAGGTGCGTCGGGTGCTCGACATCGCCGACGACTCGATTCTGGTTGCCGCTTCTGGTGACGACCCGACTCAGACTCACGTGTACTCGGTTGGCGCCACCGTCGAGAAGTTGTCCACTGAGGACGGAGTGCACACCGCGATTCGGGGCGGCGACACCGTTGTGCTCGCATCGGCCACTTTGGACCGGTTCGGCGTGCGCGCCACCGTCGGCGACCACGAGATCGAGTCGTGGGCCGATACCCCGGTGCTCAAGGCCGCCCCGCGCCTGCTGACCCTGGGCGAGCGGGGGCTCCGGGCAGCCCTCCTGCTCCCGCGCGATCACCAACCGGGTACCAAGCTTCCCGTTTTGATGGACCCGTACGGCGGCCCGCACGCTCAGCGGGTTGTGTCTTCGCAGAACGCGTTCCTGGCTTCGCAGTGGTTGGCGGATCAGGGTTTCGCGGTGATCGTCGCTGATGGGCGGGGGACGCCTGGGCGCGGGCTCGCCTGGGAACGGGCCATCGCCTACGACTTCGCTGACGCCACTCTGGAAGACCAGGTCGATGCTCTTCAGGCTGCTGCGGCTGTCGAGCCCGACCTCGACCTTTCTCGCGTTGCGATCCGCGGCTGGTCCTACGGCGGGTATCTGTCGGCGCTGGCCGTGCTGCGTCGGCCGGATGTGTTCCACGCCGGGATTGCCGGGGCGCCCGTTACCGACTGGCGGTTGTACGACACGCACTACACCGAGCGGTATCTCGGGCATCCTGATGAGAAGCCTGAGGTCTACGACTCGAACTCGCTCATTGGCGATGCGGACAAGCTGTCGCGGCCGTTGATGATCATTCACGGGCTTGCCGATGACAACGTGGTGGCTGCGCACACCCTGCGGCTCTCCAGTGCCTTGCTGGCGGCTGGCCGTCCGCACACCGTGTTGCCGTTGTCCGGGGTTACCCACATGACTCCGCAAGAGCAGGTTGCCGAGAATCTGTTGCTGTTGCAGGTGGACTTTCTCAGGCAGGCGTTGAGCTGAGGTCCGGGTAGGGCTGGCCCCCGTGTTCGAAACTCCTCCCCACGGCACGCTTTGTGCCATGGGGAGGAACATCAACGCACGCACGGTTTCCGTTGGGCTGTACGTGCTCTGGGGTTTGTCGCACATGGGGCTGGGGGCCTCGATGGTCGTCGGAGCCAGATGACCGGGCCCGCCAGTCCACCGC
>JAVXWK010000513.1:0-2867 GCA_032230575.1 Pseudonocardiales bacterium
CGGCCTTGGCGGCGGCCTCGCGCTGGGCGTGAGCATCCGCGGCGACCTTGGTGGCCTGCTCGAACGTCTGCTGCGCGTACATCTGCTGGAACTGCAGCAGGCGGCCGACCTGGGTGCCGGGGTTCACGTCGTGCACGGTCTGGATGTTCTTGGCCTGCTGGTCGGGGAGAGCGCCCAGCTCGGCTGCACCCGCGGCGAGTTCCGTGGCGGAACCGCTGGTGGCGGCGTTGGCGATGGCTGCGGTGCCGGCGGCGACACCCGCTGCGACGACGATGGCGCTCACGCGGTGGGCGAGCGGAACCTTGTCGTCCTCGGCACGATGCGCACCGATCTTCAGTTCTGCGTTGGGCACGACCGTGTACACGGTTCGGCCGGCGGCCTTGCTGTGCCGGGCCAAGGGGGAGCCTCCTGCGTCGGGGAGCTTGGCCACCGGAGCTAACTCGGCGGGGGATTCCGGGCCGGACTTTGGACCCTGGTGCTTGCGGTTCCTGTGTCCTGCCGGTGACCAAACCGTTATCGGCGGGCGAGAACGTAACCTCGCGTCACGAGCGCAGGCAAGCTTGAGCGCCCGTTGGGTGACTCTCGTCACGTTTCCGATGAGTTGGGCTACACGCTGCTGACAGACAGTCAGCTCGCCGCTTGCATCCTGCTTAAGTTCATCGTTGCCTCCTGACGAACTGGCGGAGCTGTCTGTTAGTTCGGTGTGAGCCCGGCTCTCGTTATGGGTTACGTCCACGACCACGCGATCGAGTGATGCCGTCACGCTTCGTAGCTGGTTTTCGGTGTGCGGCGCTGACCTGCGCGTTCTTGATCGCTGGACAGCGTTTTCTGCAGTCTGATGAGGGGTACGGAGCGCGGGCCTCAGCGGTTCACGGCACGATGGATCTCATGGGGGACCACGATCGTGAGGCGGCCCGTCGAGCCGTGCGCGAGGCACGCCTAGAAGCCCAGCGCCCTTGGTGGCAGAAGCGATTCACGGCATGGCTCTTCTCGGTGCCGTCGCGCGTCTGGCGCTCGCTGAGGTGGTGGGGTGCGGAGCTGGGCGAGGTGCTGGTGTGGTGGATCGCCCTGGCTCTGTTGTCCGGCGCCGGCCTGCTCGCGTGGTGGGCCTGGCGGACCGTGTTCTAACGGTTCCTGCGCTGTTCGAGGGCCTTGAGCACCCAGTCGGGACTGTCGCCGGGGCTGTCGTTGAACGCGATCGCGGCGTCCGGCTGGTGCCAGTGGACGAGGTTGACGATCGTCTGGAAGAGCTCGAGCAGGCCTGGGCCCTTGCGGATGCCACCGCCGACCAGGACGGCGTCGTACTGCTTGCCTGCGAGCTTTTCCGTCAGCTTGGCCTCGGCGGGGCCGCCCAGCTCGGTGAAGTCCACCAGGAACAGGTCTTCGGTGAGGCCGAGCTCGGCGAAGAGCTTGCTGCCGCGCTCGATGCCTGCGGCGACCGGGGCCGGGTCGAAGCCGGGGATGGTGTGCGGGTCGAAGCCGATCACGAGGATGTTGGGCACTCAGCCGAGGCTATTCGTTCGGCGACTCGTTGGCTTCCAACGGTCCGCATTCGCTTCGAAAACTCTCGCGACAGGCCGCGCCGGCGTGGATACGGTCCGCCGCATGCGCGAGTTGATCTGGCGGCCGCTGACCCGTGACGACGCCCGGACGTCGGCCGACCTCCTCAACGCCATCGAGGTGGTGGACCAGATCGGCGAGAACTACACCGCCGAGGACACCCTGACCGAGCTCGTCGACCCGTCCGTGGACCTCTCGCGCGCAAGCCTCTGTGCCTTCGACGGCGACACGATGGTGGGCTACATGAAGGTGCGCCACAAGCCGTTGGCCACGGAGGTCCACCGGGTCACGCTGGACGGCGGTGTACACCCCTCGTATCGACGATCTGGTGTCGGTGCGCGACTCGTTTCGGCCGGGATCGCGTCGGCTCAGGTGGTGCACGCGTTGCACCACCCGTCCTTGAGGCTCGTGGTCGAGGTCTACAAGGCCGAGAAGATCGCCGGGATACCGGAGCTGATGGTGTCCTGCGGCTTCGCGCCGATTCGCTACTACCAGCGCATGGAGCACCCGCTGCGGGATCTGCCTTCGGGTGAGGGCCTGCGGGTCGAGGCGTGGACCTCGGCGAACGACTCCGATTTCCGCTTCGTGCGGAACGAGGCCTACGCGGACTACTTCGGTGCCGCACCGATGCCGGCCGACCTGTGGCGCAACAAGATCACGAACCAGACGTTCCGGCCCGCCTGCAGCTTCCTGCTGCGCGACGCGGACGGGACTCCGGCCAGTGTGCTCGTGACGATGCGCTGGGAGGCCGACGCCGAGTACACCGGTGTCCGGGACGCGCACTTCATGGTGATCGGGACGCGGCCGTCACATCGGAAGCGCGGGTTCGCGAGCGCGTTGGTCGGGCATGCGCTTCGGGCCGTTGCCGAGCAGGGTTATGACTCCGCCAGCCTGAGCGTCGACTCGGAGAGCGCGGCCGGTGCGCCTCGAATCTTCGAGAAGGCCGGGTTCGCGCCGAAGATGCGGTACGTGCGGTGGGCGCTGGAGGTTTAGGAACCCAGCAGCGGCCGCCCGTACGACACGAGTGCCAGCGCCGCGAGCAGCGCGACGGCCGCCGTGAAACCGGCGACCTTCCCCGCTGTTCCGAGCTCCCACTTCCCGGTCCAGGCCGCCACACCGAACGCCATGAACCCCAGCGCGGCCACCACGGCGACGACGGTGATGGCCGGCGACTCCGACCAGCCCCACTTCACCAGGAACCACCCGCCGAGCCCGATCGCCACCAGAACGAGCGTGACGACCAGCTCGGCGAAACATCCAGCCACGTGCTTCATGAGGCCCCCTCCCCCTGTCGAGCCACCTCTTCA
>JAVXWK010000529.1:0-4914 GCA_032230575.1 Pseudonocardiales bacterium
CGAGCCGGGCACTCGCCGCCTGACCGCCCTCGACCGTGTAGGCCTGGCGCAGCACCCAGTCCGAGGCGTCGGTGCCGCGCTTCTCCATCGCCGCGACGAAGCCGCGAACCCGGCGGTCGGCCGGGCCGTTGCCCTTGGGGCCGGAGACCATGGCGATGCGCCGGTGGCCGAGCCGGTACAGGTGGTCGACCGCGATCTCGGCGGCCAGGTCGTCGTCGGTGGAGAACACCGGCACGTCGTGGCCGGGCACACCGCCGTTGATCGCCACGAACGGGATGCGGCGGGTGCGCAGGATCTCGAACGTCTCGGGGTCCGCGCTGTCCAGGGTGTTGCTCGCGGAGAGGAAGACTGCGGCGCCGATGCCGCGGTCGGCCAGTTCGGCGACGAACTCGCGTTCCTGCACCCCGCCGGGGAATGCCGGGCAGAGGATCACCTTCAAGCCGTGCGGCGCGAGGATCGACTCGATGCGTTCGGCCAGGTCGGCGAAGAACGGGTTCGAGACGCGTTCGGTGATCACGGCGACCAGCGGGCTCGGCGCGGAGCGTTCGTAGCCGAGCTCGTCCATCGCGCGCTCGACCGCGTCCCTGGTGGCCTGGGCGACGCCCTTGCGCCGGTTGATGACCCGGCTGACGGTCGCTTCGCTCACGCCCGCGCGGTCGGCGATCTCGGTGATCCCGATTTTCATGCTTGCAAGTTTCGCATGAAAAGTTTCAGTATGTTTGCAGCAACTCCGCCCCTGCCCGGAGGAACCAGATGCGCCGCTCGCTGTTGTGCGTCGCCGTCGCGACGTTGTTGTTCTCGTCGCTGCCGGCCTCCGCCGCTGTCCCGGCCCCGCTCACGCTCGTCAACCGCGGTTTCGAGAACGCGCTGTCCGGCTGGCAGTTCGGCGAGGGGACCGGCACCGCGACGAACTACCCGCACACCGGGTCCGGGCTCGCCTACCTCGACGGCGGGACGGGCAGGAGGATCAGCCAGTCGATCACCGCGTCCGGCGGCGGCTCGTACACCGTCTCGGCGTGGATCGCGGCCCTGGCGCCGGATGGCAGGTTCACCGTCCGCGTGAACGGGACCGATGTGTCGTCGATTCCCGTCCTGGCGGAGACCGCCTACACCCGTTACCGCACGTCCACGATCACCGTCGCGGCGAACGACGTCGTGGACGTGGCCGTCGAGTCCGGCCAGTCGTGGGTGAACGTCGACGACGTGATGATCGAACCCGCGGTCGCTCCACCACCGCTGCCGCTCACCAACCCGGGGTTCGAGAACGGCGCGGCAGGCTGGCGGCTCGGCGCGGGAACCGGCATCGCCACCAACAACCCGCACGGCGGCACGAACCTCGCCTACCTCGACGCGGGTGCCGGCAAGTCGATCAGCCAGACGACGACCGCGATCGCCTCCGGCCGGCACGTGGTCTCGGCGTGGATCGCCACCGGTGGCAGTGGCGGAAACCTGACGGTCAAGGTCAACGGAAAGCTCAGCGGCACCACGACACTTCCCGGCCGGGACTACTACGCGCGCTACTCCGTCGGCCCGTTCGCGGCGAGGAAGGGCGACCGGGTGGAGATCGTGGTCGGCTCAGGCACGTCGTGGATCAACGTCGACGACCTGATGGTGTCTCCGGCCTCTCCCGCCTCGCCCACGATCAGCTCCTCCACCCCGGCGGTCGTGCAGATGTTCAACTGGGCCAAGGCGAAGGCGAACAGCTGGGTGATCGGGCCAGGCACCGTCGGACCTGTCAACGTGGACGAAGGCCGCCCGGCGGGCACCGGCACGAACACGTACCAGCCATCGTACTGGGCGGGTTACGCCCACCGCACGGCGTACTACTCCCGCGACATGGCCCACCAGTTCGGCGGCGCCCAGGTTCTAGGCCTGAACGACGAGAACCTGTCGATGATGCACGCCTTCGCCGCGTCCTCGACGCCCGAGCACAAGTACTACCCGGTGTGGGCGATCAACTTCGACAACGACACCTACCTGCGAATCGACTACAACAACCCGAACTCCTTCGTGCGCGAGGTCCCGGCGGCGTTCGAACTGGTGGAGAAGGCGAACCAGGCCTACCGGTGGAGCGGCGACCCCCGCTACGTGCAGGATCCGGCGCTCTGGGAGTTCTACCGCAAAGCGACCGACGAGTTCATCGCGCTGCACGACGGCGCGAAGCCCAACGGCGTCGCGGAAGGCACCGGCAAGGGCATCTTCGAAGGGGCGGCCAGCTACAACGAGCAGAGCGACGAACCGCTCGCCGAGGCGGGCGACTCGATTGCCTCCCAGTACCAGGCATTCCGCGCGATGGCGTCGCTGGCGCGCGGCCGTGGGGACACCGCTCTGGCCGGGAAGTCCGACCAGGCAGCCGAAAAGTTGAAGGCCTACTTCAACTCGACCTGGACCGGCGGCGGTTCCGGCGAGGCGATGGTCCGCGCGTACACAGTGGACGGTGAGGCGCTGACCGGCTGGGGCAAGGAGAACAGCTGGTTCATGCCGATGAAGCAGATCCTCGACCCAGGACCGCGCCGGCAGGCCTACCTCGACTACATCGACCAGCAGGCCAGGGGAGCGGGCAAGCCGGGCAACATCGAGGCGATCACGTACCTGCCGGACACGTTCTTCAACAACAACCAGCCCGACACGGCCTGGTACTGGATGAACTACGTCTACAACGCGCGCGACACCAAGCACCCGTCGTCCAGGCAAGGGCCCAACGGCGACTACCCCGAGGTGTCGTTCACGCTGCTGTCGCAGGTGGTGGAGGGTTTGCTCGGTGTCATGCCGAACGCTCCGCAGCACCGGTTGGCGACGCAGTCCCGCACGCCGTCGGGGATGGGCTGGCTCCAGGTCGCCGACATCCCGGTCGGCCAAGGGAAGTTCACGGTGCGGCACGACGGCGCGAGGAAGTCGACGGTGACCAACCAGGGCGGCGACGGCACCTACACGTGGGAGGCCAGATTCCCTGGCAGCTATCCGCTGGTGAAGGTCAACGGCGCGAAGCGGCCCGCTCGGACCCGCACCGAGAACGGCACCACCTACACCTACGTCGCGGTGCAGGTCAGGCCTGGGGCGACCGTGGTGGCGGAGGCAGTTCGCCTCTAGAAGCTCGCGGTACCGCGAAACGGTGTCGTCACGCCCTGTTTCGTCGACAGCGGGTGCTCTCGCTGCTGGGCGAGCTCTCTCAGCCGTCGCCGTACACGATGGTCGGTGCCTCGACGTGCGGGCCCAGCGTGATGCCGAGCTGGTCGAACGTCCTGAGCGGACTTTCCTCGATGACGACGTTGCGCAGTTCCACGTCGCCGATCGCACCGCCTTCGTTGCTCGCGGCGATGAGGGGTTTCATTCCGCCCTGATCACGAACGTTGACGCGGTCGATCCGCACGCGCGACACGGGGCCGATTCCGAGGCCGCGTTCGCGGGTGTTGATGAGCAGCCAGTTCTGGTTGCCGCGGTTGTGGTCGAGCGACTCGATGTCGATGTTCTCGTAGACGATGTCGGTGCAGGGTTCGCTGCCGTAGCAGGGATCGATCGCGATGGCACGGGTGGCGTTGTAGACGTAGCCGTTGCGGTAGGTGACGTCGCGCTGGTGGGAGTAGTGGCCGTTGCCGACCTTGAAGGCGGCGCAGTGGGTCCAGGCGACCACGTCGTCGAAGAGCACCCGCTCGACCGGCTGCCGCGGGTGGGGCCAGCTCAGTGCGATGTTGGCGTCCTCGGCCCACGCCTTGGTGGAGTAGGGGTCGTCCTCGCAGATCGCGATGGTGTGGCGGACGACGACGTCCTGGCATTCGTTGATGTCGATGGCGTCGTTCTCGAACTGGAGCTGCGACTGGAACGCCTTGTAGTTGGTGATCCGCACGTCCGAGCAGCGGCTGGGCAGGAACGCCCAGGAGCCGGAGTCGCGGCCGATCACCCCGTCCACCTTGAGGCCGCGGGTACCGACCGGGACCAGCAGATGGTTGAGGTAGCTGCTTTCCTTGCGCATCCTGGCGCCCTGACCGTCGATGGTGCCGCGACCCGAGATGGTGATGTGCGACGACCCCGGCTCGGTCGAGATCAGCCAGGTGCCGTCCATGAACAGGCTGTCGTGACGGAACTTCGTCGTGTAGTCCGCCGGATCGGCCGTGGCCCGCAGGACCGACCCGCCTGCCAGGTAGAGGTGCACCCGCGACCGCAGCACGATGCCGCCGATGCTGAACACACCCTCCGGCACGTAGACGACGCCACCGCCGGCCTCGTGGGCCGCGTCGATCGCCGCCTGGACCGCGTCGGTGGCCAGGGTCGCGCCGGTCGGGTCGGCGCCGAAGTCCTCGGCGACGTTGAAGATCCAGGGTCCCTGTGCGGCCGGCGCGGCCCGTTCCTCCGGGTCGGCAAGGATCACCAGCTCCCGGAGGTCGTCGATCTTCACGATCAGGTAGCGGCTGCGGTCGAGGTCGAACGTGAGCCGGTGCCCGCGCACCCAGGCCGGGATCTCGAACGCCAGCGGGCTGACCGAGTACGCGGAGATCCTGTTGCTGGTCTCGATCTCGACGGTCACCGTGCCACGGAAGGAGAAGTGCGCGTAGTGGTACTCGACGCCGCCGCCCGGTTCCGGTGCGAACGCGGTGACCGGCACGTGTCGTCCGTTGACCTTGACGACGAAGTCGTTCGAGACGGGGTAGATCGACGGCAGCGCGTAGCTCTGCACGGTGGCGTTGGGGAACGTCATGTCAGCCCTTCGTCGCGCCGGAGGTGATCCCGCGGATCATCGACCTCTGCATCAACAGGTAGACGGTCAGGCTCGGCAGCAGCGCGATCAACGCGCCGGCCAGCAGCACCCCGGGGCCGACGTCCGCGTCGTTGCGCAGGAATGCCAGCGCCACCGTCAGGGTGTAGTCGGCAGGCTCGTCCGCGGCGATCATCGGTATCAGGTACTGATCCCAGATCATC
>JAVXWK010000554.1:0-31124 GCA_032230575.1 Pseudonocardiales bacterium
GGGGGATCGGAGCGAACATCGCGTTGCGGGACGCTCAGCTGCTCGCGAGGTGCATCGCGGAGGGCGGTGACTCCATCGCCAGGTACGAGCGCGAGATGTACGACTACGGGTTCGCGGCGGTCCGCGACTCGCTGCGGGCGGCCAGGCAGTTCGCCGACGGCAGCCCGGTGGCACGGACGATTTTCAAGACCGTGTTGCGGACCGCGAGTGCCGTACCCGCACTGAAGCGCGCGATGTTCGCTGGTCAGGGCGACTGAGAAAAAAGATTGAACCGAACTGGGGTGCTCTGCGTGTGAGTGGCGTCGGAGGGCACTAGCCAGGAGGTTCGAGATGATCCGCAAGAGCGTTGCGGTCGTCGTGTTGGGGTTGGTCTCGCTCACGGCCTGCACGAGCACGCCGGAGAGCAAGCCGGTGGCGCAGCAGCGGGAAACCGTGGTGGCGCTGAACGTCGCGGAGATCGACGACCTCGGGCAGGTGGTCACCGATGTCTTGGGGTTCACGCTCTACCGGTTCGACAACGACAAGCCGGGTGAGTCCACTTGCGACGGTGAGTGTGCCGCGAACTGGCCTCCCGCAACGGTTGCCGACGAGAACTTCACGGCCACCGGCGTCGACAAGGCACTGGTCGGCAGCATCGTCCGCAAGGACGGCAGCCGCCAGCTGACCGTCGGCGGCATGCCGCAGTACCGGTTCGCCAAGGACGAGAAGCCCGGCGAGACCAAGGGGCAGGGCTCGCAGGGCAAGTGGTTCGTCACCGGCAAGGGCGGTGAGCGCACCAGGCTGGCCGCTCGCACCGGCGTGATCGCGGGGCTCGGCGCGGTGCTGACCAACGACGCCGGCCTCACGCTCTACCGGTTCGACGGCGACAAGCCCGGCGAGTCCACTTGCGACGGAAAGTGCGCCGAGTCGTTTCCGGCCGTCACCGTGGAGGGCGAGCCGCGGGTGAAGGGTGTCGACCCGAAGCTGCTGGGGACGATCACGCGCGAGGACGGCAAGAAGCAGCTCACGGTCGCGAACTGGCCGCAGTACACGTTCAAGAACGACACCAAGCCCGGTGAGGGCAAGGGTGTGACGGTGCCCCAGTGGTTCGCCACGGCCACCGACGGCAAGAAGGCCCAGCAGAACAAGGCGATCGCGCTCACCAGCGCGACCGTCAAGGACCTCGGCGTCGTCGCCACCGACAAGGACGGCATGACGCTCTACCGGTTCGACGACGACGCCGCGAACCCGCCGACGAGCAACTGCTCCGGCGACTGCGCGGTGCAATGGCCGCCCGCTTACGTCAGCGAGGGTTTCCAGGTGCAGGGCGTGGATCCCTCACTCGTGGGGACGATCGAGCGGGACGGGAAGGAACAGCTCACCATCGCCGGATATCCGCAGTACCTCTTCTCAGGGGACAAGGTCTGCGGTGATGCCAACGGACAGGGCGTTGGCGGGAAGTGGTGGGCTACCAAGGCCGACGGAAGTCGCGCCGGCAAGTAGAAGCGGGAGAAGCCCCGGCGGATTCGGGTCCGCCGGGGCCTATTCGCGTCTGGGCGTCTAACCCAGGCGAATCAGCAGATCCTGCACCGGTTCCAGCACCGGGAGCTGGATCCCGACGTCAGCGAGCGCCGAGCCGGGCAACGAGACCGGTTCCCACGTCCCCTCCCGCCCGATCAGCCTCGGCAGACCGGCGGGCGCGTCGAACGACAGCCGGTACGTCCGCGTGCGGTCGAGGCCGGGGAAGCGCACCCGTGCCGGCCTGTGCTGCACCGAGGTCGCGATCTGCGCGTAGCAGAACAGCGCCTCGGACTGGTCGGCGGAGACCACGCCATGCACCCACGCGGCCGGGTCCGGGTGGTCGGCGTGCACCGAGACACCGCTGTGCACCAGGGAGCGCACGTCCTTGTAGTACTCGATCGCCGCCCGCAGGCCTGCGCGCTCGTCGTCGGTCGCCGAGTTGATGTCCCATTCGATGCCGAAGTGCCCGAACATCGCCGTCGCCACCCGGAACGACAGATCGTGCACCCGGCCGGTGGTGTGCGAGTGGGTCGGGCCGACGTGTGCGCCCATCAGCTCCGGCGGCAGGAACACGCCGGTCCAGCGCTGGATCAGCTGGCGTTCCAGGGCGTCGTTGCAGTCGGAGGTCCACACGCGGTCGGTGCGCGAGAGCACGCCGAGGTCGATCCGGGAACCGCCGGACGAGCAGCTCTCGATCTCCACGTGCGGGTGCCGCAGCCGCAGTTCGTCGAGGAGCCGGTAGAACGCGTCGGTCTGGTCGTGCACCCGTGAGGCGATCAGGTCGCGGTTGTGGTCCCACTTCACGAACGCGATGTCGTTGTCGGACAACACGGACGAGACGCGGTCGAGGATGTACGCGTAGGCCTCGGGGTGCGCGATGTTCAGCACCTGCTGGTTGCGCCACGACGGCGGCAGCACGCCGGGACGTGGGCCGAGCACCCAGTCCGGGTGGGCGCGGTAGAGGTCCGAGTCCGTGTTGATCATCTCGGGTTCGAACCACAACCCGAACTCCATGCCCAGCGAGCGGACGTGCTTGATCAGCGGGGTGAGACCGTCGGGCCACACGGTCTCGTCCACGTACCAGTCGCCGAGGCCCGCGGTGTCGTCGCGGCGGTGGCGGAACCAGCCGTCGTCGAGCACGAACCGCTCGACGCCGATGTCCGCGGCGGTGTCGGCGAGCGACGTCAGCCGCGCGAGGTCGTGATCGAAGTAGACGGCTTCCCAGGTGTTGAGCACGACGGGGCGGGGGCGCAGCGAACGCTCGCGCAGCTGACGGTGGAAAGCCGCGCTGATGCCGTCGATGCCGTCCGAGGAGTAGGCCGCGTACAGCCACGGCGACTCGTACGTTTCGCCGGGCGCCAGGACGATCTCGCCGGGCAGCAACAGCTCTCCGCCGCCCAGGACGGGCGTCGAGTCGGGGAAGTTCTCCGCGTACGTGACGTGGTTGCCGCTCCACGCGACGTGCAGCGCCCACACTTCACCGGAGCGGAACGAGAACCCGGGCGTCCCGGCGAGCAGCCCGATGGTCGCGTCGGGCCCGGTGCGGCCACGGCGGTTCTCCCGCACCCAGGTGCCGTAGGAGAACGGGTGCCGTTGCGGCGAGCGTTCGCGCGCCCAGCGGCCGGTGAAGTCGAGCAGCTCGGTGGCGTGAGCGGGCGTCGGAAGCGCGGTCTCCAGTGCTTCCAGCGCATACGGGGCAGAGCCGTCGTTGCGCACTGTGTGCCGCAGCCGGAGCATCCCGGACGACGCCAGTTCCAGCACACCGGTCACCGTCAGCTCGGCGGCCGAATCCTCGGCCGTGTAACGGAAGACCGAGTTCTCGGCCGAGTGCGACGTCACCGTCAGCGCGGGCGCGAAGTGCTCACCGCCGCGGTGCCCGCGCAGCCCGGGACGGCCGGAGTGCCCCGCGCCCGCGTCCGGTAGCAGTGCGAGCTTGACCACGTGGTCGGGTGAACTGTTGGGGATGGTGCCGGTCACCACGTCGGCCAGGGTGCGCAAGGCGTCCTGGCCGACGTCGCCGAGCGTTCGCCCCCAGTGCGTCACGACCGGAAGGCCTGTGCCCTGGAGGTGGATGACGACGCTGGAGGTGGCGTCGTGCAGGTGCACGACCTCCGTGTTGTTCATGCGGGCCCCGTCCACATCAAACACAAATGAACAATGCGCCGATCCTGTGATGCAGGGCTCGCGATGTCAAGCGTTTGAACTTGTTGAGTTATGTCCGATCAGACAACCAGGCTGAGCAGCGCGGCGACCACGAAACCGACCACCGAGAGGATGGTCTCCAGGACGGTCCACGACTGCAGCGTCTCCTTGACGGACAGGCCGAAGTACCGCGAGACGATCCAGAACCCGCCGTCGTTGACGTGCGAGGCGATGATCGAACCGGACGCGATGGCCATGACGACCAGCGCGAGCTGCGGCTGCGAGTAGTTCAGGTCCGCCAGCACCGGTGCCACGATGCCCGCGGTCGTCACGATCGCGACGGTCGCGGAGCCCTGCGCGATCCGGATGACGCAGCTGATCACGTACGCCAGCGCGATCACCGGCAGGCCGAGGTCCGAAAGTTCGCCGGCCAGGGTCTTGCCGATGCCGGTCGCGGCCAGCACGGCGCCGAAGAAGCCACCGGCACCGACCACGAGCAGGATCATCGCGACCGGGCGCAGCGACGCACCCGCCATCTCGGCGATCTTGTCCCGCGTCATGCCGCGCCGGAAACCCAGCAGCCAGAACGCGAGCAGCACCGCGATCGTCAACGCCACCGCGGGAGTGCCGAAGAACGTGGCGACCGAGTACGGCCGCGATCCCTTCTGCAGCAGGATCGAGCCGAACGTGCCCGCGAGGATCAGCACCAATGGCAGGCCGATGATCGACAACACCAGGCCGAGCGACGGCGGCTCACGGTCACCGTTCTCCGCACGAGCTGCCTCGGCCGCGACCAGCATCTCCTCTGGCACCGGCACGTTGATGCGCTTGCCGATCCAGTACGAGTACAGGACACCGCCGACGAACCACGACGGTATCGCCACCGCGAGACCCATGATGATGATCCAGCCGAGCGAGACCTTCAGCAGACCGGCCGCCGCCACCGGTCCCGGGTGAGGCGGCATGAACGCGTGCATGACCGAAAGGCCTGCCAGCAACGGCATGCTGAACAGCACGATCGACTTGCCGCTGCGCTTGGCCGCCACGTAGACCAGCGGCGCCAGCACGAAGATGCCGATGTCGAAGAAGACCGGCACACCGAAGATCAGGCCGGCGAGGCCGATCGCGACCGGCGCGCGCTTCTCGCCGAACGCGGTCATCAGCTTGTCCATCAGCACCTGCGCGCCGCCGGACGCCTCGAGAATCGCGCCCAGCAGCGTGCCGAGCCCGATGATCGCGGTGATGTGGCCGAGGATGCTGCCGAAGCCCTTCTCCAGCAACGAGTCCGAGGCCTTCTGCGCCGACCCGACCAGCGTCTCCGTCGGCACGCCCGCGGCCAGTGCCACGCCCAGCGCCACGACGATCAGCGCGATGAACGGCTCGACCTTGAACCTGATGATGAGGAGCAGCAGCACCGCGATGCTGACTACCGCGAGGGTCAGCAGACCCGGTGTCGAGTGTTGCAACCAGTTGATCACGGGCGGCTCCTGAGTGAATGGCCTGGCAATGCGCCGGTGGCGGTTCCGTCGTCGATCACCGTCACCCCGTTGCAGAACACGTACGGGATGCCGGCGGCCTGCTGCCGAGGCTGGTCGAACGTCGCCGTGTCGGCGATCGTCGAGGCGTCGAACAGCACCAGGTCGGCCGCGTAGCCCTCGCGGACCAGACCTCGGTCGGTGAGCCGCAAACGCTTGGCGGCACGGCCCGTGAGGTGCTCGACGCACTCCTCCAGGCCCAGCACGCCCAGTTCGCGGACATAGCGCGCGAAGTAGCGGGGGAACGTGCCCCACGCGCGCGGGTGCGGCCGGTCGCCGACGAGCAGGCCGTCGCTGCCGCCCGTGTGCGCCGGATGCTTCATGATCGCCTGCACGTTCTCCTCGTGGCCCACGTGCATGAGGCACGAGGTACCCAGCCGTTCGTCGGCCAACACGTCGAAGTACAGGTCGGCCGGTGCGCGTCCCAGCCGCAAGGCCGACGCGTAGACGCTGGCGCCGACGAGGTGCGCGTTGCGTTCGTCGCGGACGCCGTTGATCTCGATGGAGTCCCAGTCGACCGGCACGCCGTGGCACCCGTCCGACCCGATCTCCTCGATCTCCTCCCGGATGCGCTCGCGGGTGTCCACATCGGACAACCTTGCCAGCGCTCGTTCCGGCCCGCCTTCCGTGGCCCACGACGGCAGGAGCGCGGAAAGATAGGTCGCGCCCGGCAGGTACGGGTAGGTGTCGAGGGAGATGTCGGCGCCATCGGCGATCGCGTCGTCGAGCAACTGGAGCAGCTCGGGCGCGCGGCCCTTGTTCACCGGGAAGTTCATCGTGGCGTGCGCGAGGTGCAGCGGACAGCCAGATCTCTTCGACACGTCCACCATCTCGGCGTACGCCTCCAACGCGCCCGCGCCGTAGCTGCGGTGGTGCGGGCTGTAGAAGCCGCCGAAGCTGCCGACGACCTCGCACAGCTGCACCAGCTCGGACGTGTCCGCGTACATCCCCGGCGTGTAGGTGAGTCCGGACGACATCCCGAACGCGCCCTGCACGAGCGCCTGTGCCAGCTGGTCCTTCATCACGGCGATCTCGGCGTCGGTCGCCGGCCGGTCGTCCCAGCCGACGACCAGCATCCGCAGAGTTCCTTGCGGCACGAGGTAAGCGGCGTTGACGGCGATGCCCTGGTCGAGCCGGTCCAGGTACTCGCCGACCGAGCGCCAGTTCCAGTCGAAGCCGGGCGGGTCGTCATTCCACCCGGCGAGCTGGCCGCGCAGCGTCGCGAGCACCTCGTCGTTCACCGGCGCGTACGACAGGCCGTCCTGGCCGAGCACCTCGGTCGTGACGCCCTGCGAGACCTTCGCCAGGTGGTCGGGTTCGGCGAGGATCCGCAGGTCCGAGTGCGAGTGCATGTCGATGAACCCCGGCGCGAGCACCAGCCCGTCCGCGTCGATCGACCGCGTGCCGCTGAGCCCGTGACCGATCGACGCGATCACACCGTCCTTGATGGACACATCCGCTCGGTAGGCGGCTATGCCGGTGCCGTCGGCGATCAGTGGTCCGCGCAGGACGAGGTCGTCCATCGGAACACTCCCCTTAGAAGTAGGTGCGAATCAGGTCGACCACGGTCGTGCCCTCGACGACCGGGATGAGCTGCCACTTGTCGAACACCGTGCAGGGATGGGAAAGCCCGAGCCCGACCCAGTCGCCGACCCGGACCGTGGCCTCGGCGCCGAGCTGGAGGAACGCGTGCTGGTCGTTCATCGCGGAGACCCGGGCCTGGGTCAGTGGCGCGACCGCACCGTCGCGGCGGCGCACCAGCTGCGGTTCCGGCAGGCCTTCGTCGAACGACGCGTCGCGCTTGCCGATCGTCAGCAGCGCCAGGTCGCGCTGCGGCCGTGACGTCACCTGAGCCCAGGCGCGCAGTGCTGACCGGAACGGCTCCACGCCGTCGATCCGCGAGAACGGCGAGATCCCGCGGTAGAACCCGTCGTCGTGCGTGATGTACGCACCACTGCGCAGCACCGGGTTCACCGGAATCGGCCACGGCTGCGTCAACGTCGCCGCCACCTGGTCGAAGTACGCGCTTCCACCGGCGGTGACGATCACCGAGTCCAGCTCGTCGAGCATGCCCGCGTCGGCCATCCGCAGCACCAAGGTCCGCAGGTCGCTCAAGTATCGGTCCACAATGGACTGTGACGAGTCGGAAGCGTCGTGCGCCAACGCGCCTTCGTACCCGGACACACCGGCCAGTCGCAGCACCGGGCTCTGGTCCACGGCTCGCGCCACGGCCAGCGCCGTCTCCAGGTCGCGCGCACCGGTCCGTCCGCCGGGAGCACCCAGTTCGACCAGCACGTCAACAGGTCGTGACGCCTGCAGCTCCTGCAGCGTCTCGCTCATCAGCGCGACCCCGGCCTCGGAGTCGGCCCAGCAGCTGAACTCGAAGCGCGGGTCGTGGTCCAGCTCGGCGACCAGCCAGCGCAGCGCGCCCGGATCCAGCAGCTGGTTCGCCAGCAGGATCCGCGAGACCCCGAACGCCCGGTAGACGCGCAGCTGCGACGCGTTGGCCGCGGTGATGCCCCAGACGCCGTGCTCGATCTGCCGCTGGAACAGCTGCGGTGCCATCGTCGTCTTGCCGTGCGGCGCGAGCTTGACGCCGTGGTTGTCACACCACTTGGACATCGTCGTCATGTTGTGTGTCAACGCGTCCGCGTCCAGCACGACGAGCGGCCCGACGAACTCGTCGGCGAAGAGATCCAGCCGCTGGTCCGCGACCTCGCCGATGGTCGACCCGAACGTGCTCGACGGCAGGCCCTTGAACCGCCAGCTGATGCGTTCGGAACGAATCTCGGCGACGGCCGAGAGGTCCATCTCCATCAGATGTTGCATATTTTGCAACTCCCATTGCGCGATGTGATGCTGGAGTGTGTAGCATTCGGTAGCGCCGCCGTCAACGAACACCTCTGGAGCACGCATGCGGTTCGAACACGTCGGCGGTGTCGTGTGTCTCGGCGAGACCATGGTGATGATGGTTCCGGGTGAACCCGGTCCTGTGCATCTGGTGCGCACCTGGCATCGGGCCGTCGGGGGCGCCGAGTCCAACGTCGCCTGCCACCTCACGCGCCTCGGCGTCCGCTCGTCGTGGGTCAGCGCGGTCGGCGACGACTCGTTCGGGCTCGCGGTGCTCGACACGGTGAGCGGCTTCGGCGTCGACACCTCGCGGGTGCGGATCGACCCGACTCGCCCGACCGGCCTCTACGTCAAGGAGGCCTCGCCGAACGGCAGCCCGGTGCGCTACTACCGGCGCGGCTCGGCGGCGTCGGGCATGGGACTGGAGATGATCGACCGCCTCGGCCTCGGTGAGGTGAAACTGGTGCACCTCAGCGGAATCACGCCCGCCTTGTCCGACTCGTGCCTCGCGATGATGCGCGAGCTGCTGCGCAGGCCCAGGCACGGGTTCAAGATCTCGTTCGACCTGAACTGGCGGCCCGCGCTGTGGGCCGACCGCGACGCGCGCGTGCTGCGGGAGCTCGCGGACATGGCCGACATCGTCCTCGCGGGTTCCGACGAGGCGGAGCTGGTGTGGGGGACGGGTGATCCGGTCAGGCTGCGCAAGCTGCTGCCGGGCCCGTCCGCGCTGGTCGTGAAGCAGGGCGCGGACGGCGCGACGCTGCTGGAAGGCGGTTCGTCGCACTTCGAACCGGCGCTGAAGGTCGAGGTCGTGGAACCGGTCGGCGCGGGTGACGCGTTCGCGGCGGGGTTCCTGGCGGCTACCTTGGCGGGACAGACGCCCTCGGTCCGGTTGCGTGCGGGCCACCTGCAGGCGGCTGCCGCTTTGCTCACCGCCGAGGACGTCGGAGATCCTTTGCCGGACGACGTGACAGATCCGCTGCTGCACGCCGACCCGCAGACCTGGGCGTCCGCCCGCCTGGAGGTGTAGATGAGCCAGAGCCTCGACCGCGCGCTCACGTTGGTGAGCCAGCTCGCGACGGGACCGAAGACGCTGGACGAGCTGTCCGGCGTGATCGGCGTGCACAAGTCGACGACGCTGCGGCTGTTGCGGACCCTGGAGTCGCACCGGTTCGTGCAGCGCGACGGCGTGCACCACTACCGTCTCGGCACGGCGTTGTTCGACCTCGCCAACCTCGCGCTCGAGGAACGCGACGTGCGGCGCGCCGCCGAGCCCGCGTTGCGCGACCTCAACGCCCGCCTGGGCCACACCGTCCATCTCGCGTCCTATGAGGACGGTGAGGTGATCTACATCGACAAGTACGAGTCACGGCACCAGATGCGCATGTACTCGCGCATCGGCCGCCGCGCACCGTTGCACTGCACCGCCGTGGCGAAGATCCTGCTGGCCGACCTGCCCGCTCCGGCGTTGCAGAAGGTGATGGCGGCGATGGAGTTCCCGCGTCTGACGGCGAACACCATCACCGGCCCGGCCGCGTACCTCGCGGAGCTGGATCGCGTGCGCAACAACGGATACGCCGTCGACAACGCCGAGCACGAGGACTTCATCCACTGCATCGGGGCACCGATCAAGGGCTCGCGGGGTGAGGTGCTCGCGGCCGTGTCGATGTCCGTGCCCAAGGTGCTGCTCGACTTCGACGGGCTGCTGTCCCACCTTCCCGACTTGCTCGCCACTGCTGAAGCCGCGTCCATCGAGTGCGGTTACGTTCCAAGATAAGGGGAAATTCCGTTGTCCAAGGTTGAGATCAAGACCGCCGACGCGCCGCAGCCGGTGGCGAAGTTCTCGCAGGGTGTGCGCAAGGGCAACATCCTGCAGGTGGCCGGCCAGGTCGCGTTCGACCCGAAGACCGGCGAGATCGTCGGCACGACCGTCGCCGAGCAGACGCGTCAGACGTTCGCGAACCTCCACGCGGTGCTGGCGGCCGGTGGCGCGTCCATCGACGACGTGGTGATGATCCGCGTCTACCTCACCGACACCGCGCACTTCGCGGAGCTGAACGAGGTCTACGGCGAGTTCGTGACCGAGCCGGCGCCGGCCCGCACGACCGTCTACGTCGGACTCCCGGCCGGTCTGCTGGTGGAGATCGACGCGCTGGCGGTCGTCGACTGATCCGCCTGCCGGACCGCCTGGGCACTTCGGCTCGCGGACCGCGAACGACTGATGCTTTGCTGGGGCACGCCTCCGTCCGGGGGTGTGCCCCTTTCTCGTCTTCGGAGGGACGCGGTTGATCTCGGAGAAGGCCAACGCCCGCATGCGGGCGGCGCTGCACGCGATCAGGCCCGGTGACGTGCCCCTGCCTGCTTCGCTGGTCGCCGCTGCCGAGCAGGGCACCAGCCTGGAAATCCCTCGCCAGGACGAGTTGGCCGACCTGCTCGCGATCTCGCTGGCGTATGCGCGCGCGTGCCTGCGGGCCGCTGATCGCCCGGCCACCGCGCTGTTCGCCATCTCCGAGCCGTACGACGACGTGATTCCGGTGACCACGCGCGTCACCTTGTCGGCGGACGCGCCGGTGTTGAGCGGGTTCGAGGACGACGAACGGCCGTTGATGCTGCTGAGCACCGAGAAGACCGACTTCCTGTACGCGTCCGACGACGAGCAGGAGAAGGTCATGGCCGACACCGCGGAGACGCTCGAACGCCAGGGCCTGTCGCGCGAGGAGGCGCTGCGCGGTGTCAACGAGTTCTGGGGTGTGCCGAGTCGTAGGTGGGCGCTGCTGTACGGCGGCTGGATCGGGCGGCAATCGGCGGAGCACTGGGCCCGGCTCGTCGAACCGGTCTGACGCACCCTTCGGTCGCAGATCCTTTCCATGACAACATCCCGCGTATGAAGTGGTACGCGGACAGACCGGGCAGGCTCACGCGTCAACTGATCGCCGACCTCCTCGCCGTGGCGTGGGTGGCCATCTGGATCTGGGTGGCCACCACCGCCCACGACTGGGTCCTCGAACTGAGAGCTCCCGGCGACGGCCTGGTCAACGCGGGCGGCGACATCCGCGACGTCTTCACCAACGCGGCCAGCAAGGCGCGGGACGTTCCGCTCGTGGGCGACGACCTGTCCGGGGCGCTCGGGAACGGCACCAAGGCCGGCGAGACGCTCATCGGGGTCGGCAACACCCAGATCGGGGTGGTGCAGGACACCGCGTTCTGGCTTCAGGTGGCGCTCATCACGGTTCCGGTGCTGTTCCTGTTGATCACGTGGCTGCCGGTCCGCGTGAGGTACGCGCTCAAGGCCGCCAACACCGCGAAGCTCCGGGACAAGCCCGACCTGCTGGCCCTGAGAGCGCTTACCAGCCTCAAGCCCAAGCAGCTCGCCAAGTTCGACGGCGATCCCGCGGTGGGCTGGCGGACGGGCGATCTCGACGTCATCGAGGAGCTGGCCAAACGGCAGCTCGCGGCGCTGGGGGTGCGGGCATGATCGCGCTCTCGGTGATCGCCGCCGTCGTGGCGATGTGTGCCGTGGCCATCTCGCTGTGGCAGGCCAAAGAGGCGAGGAACGCCCAGGAGTCCGCCAAGCAGGCCCAGGAAGAGGCGCAGGCGGCACGAAAGGCCGTCGAGCAGGCCGCGGCGAGTGCGCTGCAGGCCAAGACCGCGCTGGACGAGGCCAGGAAGGCGGCGAACCAGGCTCAGGAGGCGGCTGAGGCCGGCAGGATGCTCGCGGACGAGGCCCAGCTCACCGCCCAGCAGGCCACGCAGCAGGTGAACGAGCTGACGGAGAGCCTCAACGTCGAACGCATGCGGCGGGGGATGCCGACGTTCGCCATCACGCCCGGCGCGCCCGACGAGTTCCGGCTCAGCTACTTCGGCGGGCCCGCGGTCATCGAGCAGCTCACAGTCTCAGTGGTGCCGGGCAGCAGGGTGCTGGGCCTGTCGCAGTACGACGAGCCGCCGGCCGAGCACCTCGCGCTCGGCCCGCTGCACAACGGCAGTGCCATCACCTTCAGGGCGGCGACCGGGCAGCGGGCCAGCGCGGTGTTCCAGATCAAGGCGGAGCCGTGGGAACCCGTCGTGGTGAGAGCGGATCAGTAGACGGGACCGGTGTACTTCTCGCCGGGACCCTGGCCGGGCTCGTCGGGCACCGCGGAGGCCTCGCGGAACGCCCGCTGCACCGACTGCAGACCGTCCTTCAGCGGCGCGGCGTGCGGGCCGAGGTACTCGCCGGACGCCGTGATCAGGCCGGCCAGGGCCGTGATCAGGCGGCGCGCCTCGTCCAGGTCGCGGCGCGGCGAGTTGTCCGGGTCCGGGTCGGCGAGGCCGAGGCGTTCGGCGGAGGCGGACAGCAGCATCACGGCCGCCCGGCTGATCACCTCGATGCTGGGGACATCACCCAGGTCGCGGACACTGTCTTCAAGCGGATCGGTCACCCCGACATTCAAGCAAGCCGACGTCACACGGCCGCGATTCGGGGGTTGACATCGGCGTCTGCTAGTATTTCTGACGCGACCAGCTCTCGTTAGTGCGAGAGCGGCAAGTGGAGCCCCGCTCCCACCCGCGATCACCGCTTCTTGAGGTGGCCGGGTCCGGTCCTCCTGGCAGTCAGGGCGCACGGGCGTCCGAGCAGGCAGGTTTGTGATCGGTCGGAAGCGGGCCCTGTCGTCGACATCGACGACGGGGCTCTTGTCTTTGGCGCAAACGAGTCTTAAAGGACGTGAATGACAAGTCCCTCGAACCGAGGTGCTCCTGTGAGCACCGAGCCGCGCATCAACGACCGCATCCGCGTGCCTGAGGTCCGACTGGTCGGGCCGAACGGCGAGCAGGTCGGGATCGTTCGCATCGAGGACGCGCTCCGACTCGCGCAGGAAGCGGATCTGGACCTCGTCGAGGTCGCCGCGCAGGCTCGACCGCCGGTCTGCAAGCTCATGGACTACGGCAAGTTCAAGTACGAGACGGCGCAGAAGGCTCGCGAGTCTCGTCGGAACCAGCAGCTGACTGTGATCAAGGAGCAGAAGCTCCGGCCGAAGATCGACCCGCACGACTACCAGACGAAGAAGGGCCACGTGGCCCGCTTCCTCTCGCACGGGAACAAGGTCAAGGTGACCATCATGTTCCGCGGTCGAGAGCAGTCGCGCCCCGAGCTCGGCTACCGGTTGCTGCAGAAGTTGGCGGAGGACGTCGCCGAGCTGGGCTTCGTCGAGTCCAACCCGAAGCAGGACGGCCGCAACATGATCATGGTGTTGGCGCCGCACAAGAACATCAAGCCGCGTTCGGCGAAGCAGGACCAGGACGACGCCGTCGAAGGTGACGACGCCGCCGAAGCCGCCGAGTAGGACGCATTGCCCCGCCCCCGACCCGGTGGGTAGCACGAGACGAGGACGGAAATGCCGAAGAACAAGACGCACAGCGGGACCTCGAAGCGCTTCAAGGTCACGGGCAGCGGCAAGATCCTCCGGGAGAAGGCCGGCAAGCGCCACATCCTGGAGAAGAAGTCCAGCAAGGTGACGCGTCGCATGAGCGGCACCGCGGTTGTGTCGGAGCACGACGCGCCGCGCATCAAGAAGCTGCTCGGTCTCTGACCCGCTTCGAATCCCCTAGCTAACTTCGGGGGCAGGCTGTGTCCAATTTTTGGCTCAGACCCCTCGCCCCCCATGAGATCGACAGGATGGACCCGTGGCACGCGTCAAGCGGGCTGTAAACGCCCAGAAGAAGCGTCGTACCACCCTTGAGCTGGCGAGCGGTTACCGCGGCCAGCGCTCGAGGCTGTACCGCAAGGCCAAGGAGCAGGTGCTCCACTCGCTCAACTACGCGTACCGCGACCGCCGTGCGCGCAAGGGCGACTTCCGCAAGCTGTGGATCCAGCGGATCAACGCCGCTGCCCGCGCGAACGGCATGACCTACAACCGTCTCATCCAGGGTCTTCGCCTGGGTGGCGTCGAGGTCGACCGCAAGATCCTCGCGGACCTCGCCGTGCACGACGCCAACGCCTTCTCGGCTCTCGTCGAGATCGCCCGCGGCGCCCTGCCGGCCGACGTGAACGCTCCGGCCGGGGACCAGGCCTGAGCCAGTACGGACAACGACCCGAGGCAGCTCCGTTCACCGAACGGACGCCTCGGGTCGTTGCTGCGCGCCACCTGACCCGCCGCCAGGGCCGTGACAAGGCAGGGCGTTTCCTCGTCGAGGGCGCCCAGGCCGTACGTGAGGCGCTCGCCTGGGAAAAGGGCGTGGTGCATGAGCTCTTCGTCACGGAAACGGCCGCGCAACGCAACCCCGAGCTGCTCCAAGCCGCGCAGGACCACGGCATCCGGATCAGCGAGGTCACCGACAAGGCCGCCGAGTCGCTGTCGGAAACCGTGACGCCCCAAGGCCTCATCGCGGTCGTCGACGCCGTTCCGCAACCTCTCGACCAGGCGCTGCAAGGAAGTCCGCGGCTCGTCGCCGTGCTCTACGGCGTCTCGGACCCCGGCAACGCGGGCACCGTCACGCGCGTGGCGGACGCGGCAGGAGCCGACGCGGTGATCTTCGCGGGCGACACGGTCGACCCGCACAACGGCAAGTGCGTGCGTGCCTCCACCGGCTCGCTCTTCCACCTGCCGATCGCGCGTTCCCGTGACGCCGCAGAGGTTTTCGCAGCGTGCCGCCAGGCCGGCCTCAAGCTCGTCGCCGCCGACGGTTACGCGAAGGACGACCTCGTCGAGGCCTCCGTGAAGGGCGACCTGAAGCAGCCCACCGCGTGGGTGTTCGGCAGCGAGGCCCACGGCCTGCCCGACGACGTGCTCGCGAGCCTCGACACCTCGCTGAAGGTGCCGCTGTACGGGGCCGCCGAAAGCCTCAACCTCGCGACGGCCGCCGCTGTCTGCCTCTACGCCTCGGCGCGGGATCAGCGCAGCTGAACGGGAAGTGACTCGATCCCTCGCGTCATCTTCCCTCCGCTCCACTGTGGACGGAAGCCGGGCGCGAACCGGTAGTCCGGCAGCAAGGCCAGCACTTCTTCGGCGACGATCCGCATCTCCAGCAACGCGAGATGCTCGCCCACGCACCGATGCACGCCGTATCCGAACGCCAGGTGCGGATTCCGCTCGCGCTCACAGCTGAACTCGGTCGGCCGTTCAAAAACCGCCGGGTCGTGGTTCGCCGCATTCAATACCGCCAACACCCGCCGCCCGTCCGGCACCCTGGTCCGCGCGATTCCCACCACCGGCGCCTCGATCCGCAGGCATTCGTCGACCATCCGCGGGATCAACGACGGCGATGCGAGCACCCGCGCACGCAAGCCGTCCACCGAAGCCAGGAAGTACAGCATCGCGCTGAGCCCGTGCACCGTCGTCTCGTGCCCGGCGATGATCAGGAACACGAACATCCCGATCTGCTCCTCGGACGACAACGGCCGCCCGTCCACGGTCCCGTCGGCGATCGCCAGTGCCACGGTGTCCGCCCCAGCCGCGCGCTGCCGTGCCAGCTGATCGGCGATGTAGTCCTTGAACTCGCCCAACGCCAGATCCCCCGAAGCACGATCACCCGTGCGCGCGGCCAGGAACAGCAGGTCCACCCACCCGAGGAAGAGCGTTCCGTCCTCCGGCGGCATGCCCAGGATCAACGCGATCGCGGCCGGCGGTAGGTAGTGCGCCAGCGTCGGCACCAGGTCGAAAGATCCGGCCGCGAGCAGCTCCTTGATCCGATGCCGCACCAACGTCCGCAACGTGTCGTCGTACTGCGCCACGGCAGCACGCGTGAAGTGCCGCTGCAGGATCTTGCGGTACATCGTGTGCAGCGGCGGGTCGAAGTCGACGGGCGGCTTGCCGGTCATCGTCAGCCGCGGGATGGCGATGCCGTCGACAGAGCTGTACGTGGAGTGATCACCCAGGATCTGCTTGATCGTGTCGTAGGTCAGCGCCGCCGTGAACCCGCCGTGCGCAGTTGAGTCGATGACAGGGCATCGGGAACGCAGGCCCGCCAGCACCGAGTTCAACGGGTTGGCGAGTTTCGGGTCGATGTGGTCGAACTGCCAGTCGGGGTACACACCCGCAACCACGCCGAAAATCCCCTCGCGGTTCGCACCGCGTCTCGTATCGTGTGCCGGTGCGCGAACCAGAGATCGAACTCCTGTGCTCCCAGCTCGCCTCCTACTACGTCTTCCCGGACACGGCCGCCGAGATCGCCACCGTCCTGCGCACCCGGCTGGCCGAAGGTGCCTACGCCGACGCGGAGGACGACGAGGAGTTCGCGACCCGAGTCACGAAGGACCTGCAGTCGATCAACGGCGACAAGCATCTCCGCCTGCTCCACAGCGAGGCCGAGGTCCCGGACAACGGTGAGCAGTTCGCCTTTGACATGGTCGCGTACCGGAAGGAAGCCGAGCAGGACGCGTTCGGCATCACCAGGATCGAGCGCCTCGAGGGCAACATCGGCCTGCTCAAACTCCGCATGCTGCACGACGCCGAGATCGCGACGCCCGCCGTCACCGCGGCCATGAACCTCATCGCCCACACCGACGCACTGATCATCGACCTGCGCGACAACGTCGGCGGCGACCCCAACACGGTGGCGCTGATCTGCAGCTACCTGTTCGACGAGCGCTTCCACCTCAACGACATCTACGACCGCACCACGGACACCACCGAGCAGTACTGGACGCTGCCGCACGTGCCGGGCCCGAAGTTCGGCGGCAAGAAGCCGATCTACGTCCTCACCAGCAGCCGCACGTTCTCCGGTGCCGAGGAGCTGAGCTACAACCTCCAGCAGACCAAGCGCGCCACCCTCATCGGCGAGACGACCAGGGGCGGTGCCCACCCCGGCAGCCGCTACCGGGTCGGCCCGCACCTCAAGTCCGCGGTCCCCAACGGCCGCTCGATCAACCCGATCTCCGGCACCAACTGGGAAGCCGTCGGCGTTGTCCCGCACATCGCGGTACCGGCGGACGAGGCCTTCGACGTCGCCTACGCGAAGGCCCTGCAGACGCCCTGACAGCTAGTCCAGCCGAGCGGTCAGGTCGCGGACCAACGGGTCGGTGCCGGACGGCTTGTTCTGGCGCCGCAACGCCTCCGAGAGCACCGACAGCACGTTCCCGACCTGGGCGTCGTCGGGCAGCAGCGATGCCGCCCGGCGCGCCTCGGCCTCCGCGCCCTCGGGATCGTCCGCGCCCAGCAGGACGTGTGCCGCCCGCAGCACGATGAACACCCGCCAGCCCTCGTCGCCCAGCGACACCACCATCGCCTCGGCTTCGCGGTAGTTCTTCATCGCCAGCGCGAACTCACCGGCCTGCCCGTGCACCCACGCGCGGATCGCCACGATCTCCGCCTGCCGCCGCGTGACCTCGCGCGGGTCGTCCAGGCCTTCGAGCAGCGACTCGGCCTCGTCCACCGCCGCGCGCGTCTCGTGGACGTCCTCGTCCGGCAACGCCGACGCCAGCTCGATCAGCGAGCCGACCGCCTCCGAGATGTCACCCTCCTGCTGCCACAACCCGGCGGCCGCGCGCCACGACGCGATGGCCTCCTCGTGCTTTTGTGCACGGGCCTGCACCGAGGCGAGCGCGTCCAGCAGGAACGCCCGCCGGCCGACCTCCTCAGGAGGCAGCAACGCCGACGCCTCGCGCAGATTCCGTTCGGCGGCAGGGAGTTCGCCCAGCCTGCGGCACACCTGTCCGAGCCGGAACACCACCTGCAACCGCAGGTCCTCCTGGCCCTCCTGCAACAGCCGCAGCGACTCCTCCAGCACCTCGGCCGCCTCGACGAACCGGTCCGTCTGCACGTATCCGCCGCTCAACGCGAAGCAGAAGTGCGCGGTGTGCCCGGCCGACAGGTGCACCCGCGAGATCGCCACGGCGTCGCGCAGGTCGGACAGACAGGCCGCTTCCTGGTCCAGCTCCTGGATCGACGCCACCTGGTACCAGCGCGCCTCGGCGGCTTCGGGCAGCGGGAACGCCGACACGAACGCCCGTGCCGTCGCCATCGCCTCGTCCACCCGGTGCAGCAAGGTCTCCAGCCGCAGCTGCAACCGGAAGCCCTCGAACCGCGCGCTCAGCGGCAACGAGCCCGCCACGGCCGCGAGGACGTCCGTGTACGCGCCTTCGAGATCCTGTTGCCGCGCACGGTGTTCCGCCGCCTCGACCAACACGCGCCCGCGCAGCTCCGGAACGTCCAAAGAGGACGCCAGAGCGATCATCTCGGACGCCCGCTCGTGCGAGTGTGCGTCGTCGAGCAGTTCGGCCAGCGTCAACGCCGCGACCGAGCGCGTGAAGTCGGACTCGGCCTCGGCCAGGCACCGCTCGGCGATCTCCAGGCCGCCCTCCACGCCGATCGCCATCCGCGCCCGGTACCGCAGCGCGAGATCGTGCGGCAGCACGGAGAGCAGCGCGTCGAACTCGGCGGGCTCGAACGGCACCAGCCCCGTCGTCATCCGCCGGATACCGGCGTGCGCGGCGAGATCGGGTGGCAGCAACGAGTCCATGTCCGCGGGCAGCGAGTCGAGCATCCGCCGCGCCTTCACGAAGTCGCCCTGCTCGTACAGCGTCACCATGGCCTCGGCGATCTCCACGGGATCGCCGAACACCACCGGCCCCTCGGGGACAGCGACCACTGGCGCCGCGGGAACCGCGAGCGGCACAGGGGAGTAGTCGGCGTGCTGCAGCGCCTCCGACACCCGCGTGACCCACGCCGAGGTCCCGTTCCGCGCGTCGAACGCCCGTGCCAGCTCCAGAGCCCGCGCCGAGAGTCGTTCCAGCAACGCGGCGGCCGTCAGCGTCCCCACCGAAGGCACCTCGAACTCGACGTCCGAAGGAAGACGTTGCAGCAGAACGGAAGCGGACTGCGCGAACGACATCTCGTCCGCCGGCAGCTGAACAGCGGTCACCTTGTGCAGCGACCGGCGCAGGATCTCCTCGCCGCGCGCGATGTTCCCCGTCAACGCGCAGAACCGGATGTGCTCGTGCACGTACGACGTGATGTCGTCTTCCTTGATCAACCGGTACGCGGTCGTGTGCGCGTGCGCGGCCCGCTCGACATCGCCGATCTCCAGCAACGGCCACAGCAGCGCGGTCAGGATCCCCTGCGGCTGCGTGGAACAGCCGGTCTCACCCGACAGCCCCTCCCAGCCGTGCGCGGCGGCTTCCTGGAACCGGCCGAGCCGGGCGAGCATCCAGACCTGCTCCTCGACCACGCAGGCAGCGCAGTCCGCCATCGGCCCGCGTTCGGTCGCCAGGTACTTCCCGAGGTGTTCGGCGAGACCCGTCATGTCACCGACGTGCCACGCGTGCTCGGCGCGCGCCCCGTGCACCGGCTGCACCGAGTACCCGCGCTGCCCGTAGCGGTCGGCGAGCTGCCCGATCACCGCCCGCATCTGGTCCAGCGAGAAGCGGGGATCACGCCGCAGCCCGCTGCCGATCCACTTGTGCGCCCAGTCCAGCCGGTGCCGCTCGGTGTCGTCGAACGACTCCGGGTCCTTCTCCTGCGCGGTCAGCGCCCAGGCGAACGGCGCCAGCATCAGGTCGTAGCGAGACAGGTAGTAGGCCGAGTCCAGCAACGCGATCCGGCACGACACCCCGAGCGGCGTGTGCCCCAGCGCGTCGGACATGCGCGCGGCCCGTTCCAGCGCCTCGTGCTTCGGCATGCCCGTGGGCATGTTGTAGGCCTCGATGAACGCTCTTTCGGCGTCCTCGTTGGTGAAGTCGCTCATCTCACTTACCCCCCACGGCGCGGTCCAGCAGTTCCAGGAACGAGCGGTTGAGTGCCGCCGTGTCCTTCGGTCGCATCGCTCGCCGAGCCTGCAGAACGGCGTGCACGTACAGAGATTCCAGGGTCAGCTCGACCAGGGCCGGGTCGGTCAGCCGCGCCAGCCGCTGCACGAGCGGGTTGCGGCAGTTGAGCACCAGCTGTTCCGGCCGCGCCGAACCCGAGTCGGCGGTGAGCTGCCCCAGCAGCTCCGCCCACAACGGGTCCGAGACCTCTTCGGCGGTCTGCTCGGTGTCGAGCTTGCGCTGCTGCTCGGCGTTGCTGATCAGCAACGCGGGCAACGAGACCGGGTCGAAGTCGCGGATCACCGCGTCGCAGTCGTGCCGGTCCAGCGCCGCCGCGCCCTCGGACAGCCGCAGCCGCAACGCTGTCTCGATGTCCGGCTCCGGATCGGCCAGTGCCGCCAGCAGTTCCGACGGAGCCACCCGGCGGGCGATGGACGGACCGTCCAGCGCGCTCAGCCGGTTCAGCAGCTCCAGGTCGTAGGCATAGCCGGCGTTCACCAGCCCCAGCCCCTGGGCGGCCGCGACCGGCGCCAGCTGATGGAACTCGTCGACGTCAGGGATGTAGAGGATCGCTCCGTGCTTGCGTCTGAACTGCCGCAACGGGAGCGGCCCGTCCGTCGTCTCGAACGGCAGCCAGCGCTCGACCAGCCGCAGCATCTCGTCGTCGGACCGCGCCAGCGACTTGATCCCGAGGTGGTGCGCGGCCAGCAGCTCACCGGCCCGGCGCGGCTCGATCGCGTCCAGCCTGATCAGCCAGTCGCGGATCTGCTCGCCCAGCTCCTCGCGGACCGCCAGCAGCGTCTCGTCCTGGTAGAGCGACTCGCGCGACGCCGTCGGCCGGATCGCGGACGCGTCGACCACACACCGCACGAAGTACGCCCAGTCCGGCAGCAGGCCTTCGACGTTGTCACCGACCAGCATTCGCTTCAGGTAGACCCGGTGCGTCTGCCGCGTCCCGGGATGCACGCCCTCGGGCAGCACGAACGCCACGCCGGTCAGTCCTGCGGCCTCGACCTCGATCGGGATCGCCTCGAACGGCTTGAACCCGAAGATCTGCTCGCAGTAGGCCGAGAGGTCCGCGTCCTCGTCGTCCCAGGGCCGCTCGCCGCGCGTCACGGCAGCGCCGTCCAGCGTCACGACAGCCGGGAGCAGATCGCCGTAGTCGCTCACCAACGGCCGCACGACGTCCGCTTCCAGCCAGTGCTCGTTGCCACGCGAGGCAGCCAGCACGACCGTCGTGCCGACCGGTACGTCACCGTCCACAACGGACACTGTGTAGTTGCCGGAGGCATCCGCTTCCCAGCGCACGCCCGCACCACCGCGAGCGGACCGAGTGATGACCGTCACTGAAGAGGCGACGAGGAAGCACGACAGCATGCCGACGCCGAACTGGCCGAGGAACCCCTCACGGGCAAACCCCAGCTCATCGCGCTTCGAGGTCCGGCCGAGCGTCGAGAGCAGCTCGTGCACCTCGTCCTCGGTGAGCCCCACGCCGGTGTCGGTGATCCGGAGCTCCGCGCCGCAGGTGATCGTCACCTCGGCGGGGCAGGACGGGTCGAGCTCACGCCGTGCCGTGATCGCGTCGACGGCGTTCTGCAGCAGTTCGCGCACGTAGACGCGAGGGGAGCTGTAGAGGTGGTGGCTGAGCAGGTCGATGATGCCGCGCAGGTCGACGCGGAAGGTGTGCGACATGATGCCGCCCATCCTAGGGACGCGCGACGGGCCGGTGCCGCCCTTTAATGGAACGTCCGGGAGCGGTCAAGAGCGCACCCACTAGGATCGGTCTGTTGATTACCTGATGTCCGCGACGGGAGCTGTAGTTCAACCATGTCCGGAGCCAACGACCCGTACGACCCCAAGGAGGTCGCGGCGCTGTCGGCCGAGAACCTCGACGCGGCCGTGCAGAAGGCGCGCGAGGCGTTCGCCGGAGCTGCCGACCTCGAGGCACTCGCCTCGGTCAAGCCCGGCCACCTCGGTGACCGGTCGCCCGTGCTGCTGGCCCGCCGCGAGATCGGTGCCCTGCCCCCCAAGGCGAAGGCCGAGGCCGGCAAGCGGGTGAACGAGGCGCAGTCCGCGATCAGGACCGCGTTCGACGAGCGCCACGCCGTGCTGCAGGTCGAACGCGACGAGCGGGTGCTGCGCGACGAGTCCGTCGACGTCACGCTGCCCTGGGACCGCTTCCCCCGCGGCGCGCGCCACCCGATCACCACCCTCGCCGAGCGCATCGGCGACGTCTTCGTGGCCATGGGCTACGAGATCGCCGAGGGGCCCGAGCTCGAGACCGAGTGGTTCAACTTCGACGCGCTGAACTTCGGCAAGGACCACCCGGCCCGCTCGATGCAGGACACGTTCTACATCGCGCCCGCCGACTCCGCGCTGGTCCTGCGCACGCACACCTCGCCGGTGCAGGCCCGCACGCTGCTCGACCGCGAGCCGCCGGTGTACGTCGTGTGCCCCGGCCGCACGTTCCGCACCGACGAGCTCGACGCGACCCACACCCCGGTGTTCCACCAGGTCGAGGGCCTCGCGGTCGACAAGGGCCTCACGATGGGCCACCTCAAGGGCACCCTGGACGCGTTCGCGCGCGCCATGTTCGGCGAGGACTCGAAGACCCGTCTGCGCCCGAGCTTCTTCCCCTTCACCGAGCCGTCGGCCGAGGTCGACGTGTGGTTCCCGGAGAAGAAGGGCGGCGCCGGCTGGGTCGAGTGGGGCGGCTGCGGCATGGTCAACCCCAACGTCCTGCGCGCCACCGGTGTCGACCCGGACGTCTACTCGGGCTTCGCGTTCGGCATGGGCCTCGAGCGCACCCTGCAGTTCCGCAACGGTCTTCCCGACATGCGCGACATGGTCGAGGGCGACGTCCGCTTCACCCAGCCATTCGGAACGGAGGCCTGATCCGGTGCGCATCCCGGTCAGCTGGCTGGTCGAACACCTCGGTTTCGACGAAGTCCCCACACCCGACGAGCTCGCCGACGCGTTCACCCGCATCGGCATCGAGGTCGAGGAGGTGAGCCCGCTCGGTCCCGTGACCGGCCCACTCGTCGCCGGCCGCGTCGTCGAGATCGAGGAGCTCACCGAGTTCAAGAAGCCGATCCGCTACTGCCGCGTCGAGGTCGGCCCCGAGCAGGTCAACCAGATCATCTGCGGCGCCACGAACTTCGTCGAGGGCGACTCGGTCGTCGTCGCGCTGCCCGGCGCCGTGCTGCCAGGCGGGTTCACGATCTCCGAGCGCAAGACGTACGGCCGCGTGTCGCAGGGCATGATCTGCGCCGCCGACGAGCTCGGCATCGGCGACGACCACTCCGGCATCCTCGTGCTGCCCACCGGCACCGCGCAGCCCGGTGACGACGCGCTCGAGCTGCTCGGTCTCACCGACACCGTCATCGAGCTCGCGCCGACCCCGGACCGCGGCTACGCGTTCTCGGTCCGCGGCCTGGCCCGCGAGATCGCCTGCGCGCTGGACGCGCCGTTCGGCGACCCCGGCGTCGTCGAGATCCCCGAGGCCGAGGGCGAGGTGTGGCCGGTCCACATCGAGGACCGCACCGGCTGCTCGCGGTTCGTGGCTCGCCGGGTCACCGGTGTCGATCCGACCGTGCCCACGCCGTGGTGGATGCGCCGCCGTCTGATGCTCGCGGGCATTCGCTCGATCTCGCTGCCGGTCGACATCACGAACTACGTGATGCTCGAGCTCGGCCAGCCTCTGCACGCGTTCGACGCCGCCGCGGTCCAGGGCGCGTTGAAGGTCCGGCGCGCTGTCGCCGGCGAGAAGCTGACGACGCTGGACGACTCGGTGCGGGCTCTCGACCCCGACGACATCGTGATCGCCGACGACTCCGGCGTGATCTCGCTGGCCGGTGTCATGGGTGGCGCTTCGACGGAGGTCCAGGACTCTTCCTCGGACATCCTGCTCGAGGCCGCGAACTGGGACCCGGCGTCGATCGCGCGCACCGTCCGCCGCCACAAGCTGCCGTCCGAGGCCGCGAAGCGCTTCGAGCGGACCGTGGATCCCGCGTTGGCGCCGGTGGCTCTAGAGCGCGCCGCCAAACTGCTCAACCACTACGCCGAGGGCCAGATCAAGCCCGGCCGCACCGACGTCGGTGTGCCGTCCCTGCCCGAGGCCGTGTCGATGCCGATCGACCTGCCGGACCGCGTCGCTGGTGTCCGTTACGCGCGTGGTGTCACGGCTCGCCGTCTCGGCCAGATCGGCTGCCAGGTCTCCGTGACCACGTCGGACGACGGCCAGACGATCGTCACGGCCGTGCCGCCGACGTGGCGCGCGGACCTCGTGCAGCCCGCCGACCTGGTGGAGGAGGTGCTGCGGCTGGAGGGGTACGACACGATTCCCTCGACGCTGCCGCCCGCTCCCGCCGGTCGTGGCCTGACCGAGCAGCAGCGCCGTCGCCGCACGGTGTGGCGGACGTTGGCCGAGGACGGTTTCGTCGAGGTCAAGCCGTTCCCGTTCATCGACCCGTCGGTGTTCGACAGCTTCGGTCTCGCCGCGGACGACATCCGCCGCAACACCGTGGGCGTGCTGAACCCGTTGGAGGCGGACAAGAACGTCCTCGCGACGACGCTGCTGCCGGGTCTGCTGGAGACGTTGCAGCGCAACCTGGCCCGCGGCGCTCGCGATGTCGCTCTGTACAACATCGCGCAGGTGACGTTGCCGCGCGCGCAACAGGTTCCGGTGCCGCAGTTGGGTGTCGACCGCCGCCCGACCGAGGCCGAGGTGGCCTCGCTGCTCGCCGCACTTCCGCAGCAGCCGCTGCACGTCGCGGGTGTGCTCACGGGCCACCGCGAGCTGGCCGGTTGGTGGGGCAAGGGCCGCATCGCCGACTGGTCGGACGCGGTCGAGGCCGCGCGCCGGGTCGGCCAGGCGTACGGGGTGTCCCTGCGCGTCGTGGCGTCGGACCTGCTGCCGTGGCACCCCGGTCGTTGTGCGGAGCTGCGAGTCGGCGACTGGCCCGTCGGCCACGCCGGTGAGCTGCACCCGAAGGTGATCGAGGCGCTGGGCCTGCCCAAGCGGACCGTGGCGTTCGAGCTCGACCTGGACGCGCTGCCGCTGGAAGACCACCGCCCGGCCCCCATGGTGTCGGCGTACCCGCCGGTGCTGCTGGACGTGGCTCTGGTCGTGGACGCCTCCACGCCGGTGCAGTCGGTGTCCGAGGTGCTCGGTGCCTCGGCCGGCGACCTGCTGGAGGACATCCGCCTGTTCGACGTCTACACGGGCGAGCAGGTGGGCGAGGGCAAGAAGTCGCTCGCGTACTCCCTGCGGTTCCGCGCACCGGACCGCACGCTGACGGTCGAGGAGGCGACGTCGGCCCGTGACGCGGCCGTCGCCGCCGCCGGCGAACGCCTGGGTGCTGCGCTGCGCGCCTGATTTCTCGAGGACGGCGGTCACGACGGGTAATTCGTCGTGGCCGCCGTTTTCGTTGCTTCTTGCGATTCCACGCGTGAGCGCGCGTCCTGCTACAAACACAGCGACAAAATAGGTTCCTTATCTCCACGCGCCTCCAGTCTGTTACACTGGGTGAGTCCCGAGATTCTTCGAGAATCTTGGGTTTTTTCGCGTAAGGAACGCGTTGACCTGTAGTCCGCGTACGCGAGTAACCGATTTATGCCGACTGACAACAGTGCCGCGAGGGCCCTTCTTCTGGTGTCTTGTGCACGCTGTGTAGTGATTGAACGTTCTTCAAACTTGGTGCCGTACCCACCGAGCACCACCCAGGGAGAACGAGATGCGCAAGCGCACCGCAGTCATCGCAGGAGTCGCAGTCCTCGCCATCGGCGGCGGGGTCGCCTACGCCGCGTGGTCGAGCACCGGCGCCGGTACCGGCACCGTCAGCTCCACCTCGAGCAACAACTCGGCCATCACCCCGGTCAGCGGCGCGGGCCTGTACCCCGGTGCCGTCGTCGATGTCGTCGTGAGCATCGACAACCCGAACGACTACCCGGCCAAGGTCACCTCGATCGCCGACAGCTCGTCCAACGTGAACGGCGGCTGCGCGGCCGGGACCGTCACCACGACGTCCACCGGCACCGACTTCGCCCCGATGATCGCGGCTCGCGGCACGCAGCAGTACACCCTCAAGGCCAAGATGAACGCCGACGCCGCCGACGCCTGCAAGAGCATCACGTTCGTCGTGCCGCTGAGCGCTCAGCTCGTCTCCGCCGCGAGCTGATCGATGCGTCGCGCCCTGATCGTGCTCGCCGTGCTGCTGGTCCTCGCGCCGATGTCCAGCGCGGCCGACAACCCGGCCAAGGCGTTCACGATCGCGGACGTCGGCACCGCGACGGGGTTGGTCCCCGGTGGGACGGTGACCCGGAAGATCCGGGTCACCAACCCCAACAACCAGGCCATCTTGGTCACCAGCCTGACCACTTCGGTCGGGCGGCCCTCCACCTCCTGCCCCGCGAACGCCGTGACCGTCGCTCCGCCCGCTGTGCCGTTCGTCATCGCCAAGAACGCTTCCGCCGATGTGCCCCTGACCGTCCGGATGGTCGCGTCGGCACCCAATGCCTGCAGAAACCTGACCTTCCCCCTCACCTACTCGGGAACGGCGATCAAGCCATGATCAGCTTCAAGGAACTCGTCCGCCGGCGGTACGTGCGCCGAGGCGTCATCGTCTTCGCGGTCATGACGGCCGCGCTCGGCTCGGGCGTCGCCTACGCGGCGTGGACGAGCTCCGGCAGCGGCAGTGCCACCACCAAGGCGGGCACCGCACAGGCTCCGGTGGTGTCGGGCGGCGCCGTCACCACTGGTCTTCTCTACCCCGGCGGCACCGGCGACGCGGTCGTCACGGTGTCGAACCCCAACCCGTACCCCGTGATCGTCACGTCTGTGTCGCCGAACGGTGCCGCCACGTGCAGCGTCACGTTCACCCAGCGCTCTCCCGGGACGGCACTGGCAGCCAACGGCGGTCCGGTCGCCATCACGCTGAGCGGCGCGGTGGCCCTGGGGTCGAACGCGGCGAACACCTGCCAGGGCGCCTCGATCGACATCCCCGTGCTCGTCACGATCGCGAGCGCGTGATGCGGGCCGTGATCGCGGGTGCCGCGGTGCTGTGCCTCGTCGTGGCACCGGCGGCACACGCGGCCTGGCAGACGTCGGCGCCCGGCACCGCCAAGGCCAAAGCCGGGCAGCTCGTCGCGCTGACCCCGATCACGTGCACCGGCACGACGGTGCGGTGGACCGCGGTCGGCGGCCCGGCCACGTACTCCGTTTACTTCGCCAACGGCAACAACAACTACCCGGCCACGCCAGACGTGGTGACCGGGAATACCTCCGCCACGGCGCCGGGTAAGGTCAACGTCCTCATCAAGGCAGCCGTGGGCTCGTGGCCCGTCCAAGCCGAGTCGGCTGGAAAGATTTGTAACTGATAATTCGCTCGATCGGCTGAGTCCCGGAGATCGGGATTTGGGATCAAACCAGCAGGTGGTAGCCCTGCGTAGCTGTCAAGGTGCCAAAAGTCCTTCATTACTGGGGGAAATCGGCGCCCGTCAGACGCTTGCGCAGTACGTGAAGCTTCTCCAAGATTGGCGGCGCGGCCCGTTGGGGCCGAGGGGCGAAGCGATGAACCACCGGGCGAGTTGGTCGCCGGTCCGGTGGGGAGCTAGAGGCGAACCCACCGCCTGGAGCAACAACTCTGGAGAGTTGCGCCATGCGTAGTCTGGGTCCGCGCCTTGAGATCGCCGTGTCGTTGACGATTCTCATGGTGGGCGCGGCCGTCGTCGCGGCCATGCACCTGACGTGGCCAGAACCCCAAGAACCTGCCATGGCGTATTCCGTGAGCAGCGGCGAGTCGGACATGCAGCAGCTCAAGCCGTTCGAGATCAACGACATCTCCGGCGCTGCGGTGGAACTCCGGCCGGGCGCCGAGGGTGAGCGCAAGGTGCGGCTGTCCAACCCGAACCCGGTCGGCATCATCGTCGAGAGCCTGTCCGCGGTTCCCGGTCAGCCGCTCGACGCCACCCAGCAGCGCGTCGAGGGGTGCCCTGCTGGAGTGCTGACGGTCGTGCCGCTCACCGACATCGTGGAGATCCCGGCCGGGGGAGCGGTCGAGGTCGTCATGAAGGTCCAGGTCGCGCAGGACGTCCCGAACGAGTGCGCCGAGCTGGTCTTCCCGCTCACCTACTCGGGTCGCGCGAAACACGGCTAGTCAGCCGCTCGCGCGCCGCCGGCCACCATCGAGTAGACGACCGTGTCCTAGAGATGCTTGAGGGCCTCACGCCGTGACAACGGCGACAGTCCCGGACGCGCGTCCACGAACGACCGCACCCACCCCGGCTCGGTCTTCGCGAACTCCCGCAGCGCCCACCCGATCCCCTTGCGCAGGAAGAAGTCGCGGTCGTCCACGTTCGCGTCGATGCACGCCGTCAGCAGCTCGACGTCGGTCGCGCCCTTCGACCCGAGCTGGCAGATGATCGACGTCCGCCGCCGCCACTTGTCCTCGTCTGCCGACCACTTCAGCATCTGCGGCCTGACCACCTCAGGAGACGACCGCAGCAACGGCCCGATCAGCCGCGACGCGATCTCGTCCACGAAGTCCCACCACGCGCCGGTCACGATCATCTCGTCGAACCACGGCATCAGCGACACGTCCTGGAAGCGGCGATCCCCGCTCAGCGACAGCGCCACGTACCGCTCCTCGCGGTAGGTCGCTTCCCTCCACAACGTCTGCACGACGTCGAGCCACTCATCGCGGGACTCCAGCCGTGGCAACGACTTCAGCAGCGTCACCCGGCCCGGCTTCTGCACACCCGCGAACGGCATGTCCGACTTCATGTACGCCTGCATCTCCGGCGCCTTCACCGGATCCGCCAACTCCTGCAACCCGGCCCGAACAGCGGCGATGAACGAATCCTTGGGAGTCACGCGACGACCGTATACGCTGACCACCGAGCCGCCGCTGAAAACGTTTGCAGTGGAGGCTCACATGCCCGGTTCAAGGCGGACCTTCTTCAAGGTGTCCGGACTCGTAGCAGCGGGAATGCTCGTCCACGGCACGGCGAAAGCCGATCCGTGGGGCGAAGTGGACGCCATCCTGGCCCGCATCAAGCCCCCGGCGTTCCCCGCGCGCGACTTCGACGTCACCGCGTACGGCGGCAAGGCGGACGGCAAGACCGACAACACCGCCGCGTTCAAGAAGGCGATCGAGGCGGCGAACGCGGCGGGCGGCGGCCGGGTCACAGCCAAGGGCGGCACGTTCCTCACCGGCGGCATCACCTTGCTCAGCAACGTGAACCTCTTCGTGAACAAGGGCGCCAAGCTGCTCTTCAGCCCGGACCCGAAGAAGTACCTGCCGCTGGTCGAGACCCGCTGGCAGGGCATCGAATGCCTGAACTACCAAGCGTTCGTGTACGCGAACAAGGCCACGAACATCGCGATCACCGGCGGTGGCACCCTCGACGGCCAGGGCCAGACCTGGAAGCCCTGGGGGAGCGGCGGTTCCGACTGGTCGCAGCTGCAGAAGTGGGGCGCGGACGGCACTCCGGTCACGCAGCGCAAGCTCGGCGAGGGCCACAAACTGCGGCCGAACCTGATCCAGTTCGTGTCCTGCGAGAACATCCTGATCAGCGGCATCACCATCGAGCGCCCGCCGATGTGGAGTGTGCACCCGGTGAAGTCGCGCAACATCACCGTCGAGGGCGTCACGATCAACAGCCGGGGCGGCGGCGGCAACAACGACGGCGTGGACCCGGAGTCCTGCACCGACGTGCACATCAAGGACTCGACGTTCAACACCGGAGACGACTGCATCGCGATCAAGTCCGGCCGGGACGTCGACGGGCGGCGCGTCGGCATGCCGTCGCAGAACATCGTCATCGAGAACAACAAGTTCGTGTTCTCCAACCGCGGCGCGATCTGCATCGGCAGCGAGGCGTCCGGCGGTGCGCGCAACATCTACGCGCGCAACTGCGCGGTCAACCAGGCGAACAACTCGGACCAGCTCTGGTACGCGGTCTTCATCAAGACCAGCAAGTACCGCGGCGGGATCATCGAGAACATCCACTTCCGGGACATCACCGCGAACAAGCTGACCCGCTCGCCGGTCCTCATCACGTTGAACTACAGCGGTTCCGGCAACTCGGGCCCGGTGGTGAACCCGGTCGTGCGCGACATGACGTTCGAACGGCTCATCGTCGCGGGCTCAAAGGAGTACGCCGTTGAGATCGATGGCCTATCGGCGTCCAAAGTGACCAACATCATCGTGTCGAATTCGAAGTTCACCGCGATCTCCAAGGGCGCCAACAAGCTAACGAACTCGCAAAACATCACTTTCCCCGGCACCAGTGTGAACGGAAAGCCTGCTTGATCCCCGTACCATTCGCATTCATGCGTGTGCTCATGGTTGTGGCGGCGCTCGTGCTCACCAGCATGGGCGTCACCAAGGCGGACACGGTGGACTACCTGGATCTGCCGCTGTCCAACGGAAACGGCGAGGAACGGGGCGGGGTGCACCCGGACCTGCCCTACGACCGGGCCGTGCTGGAGGCCGCGCTGAACCGCCACCGCGCCAAGGGCATCGCGCCGGCCAGGTTCAAGGCGTTGCTGTGGCAGTACTGGATCGTCCGCGCCGCCGAGGACGCCGGCGTCGCGCTGTCCGAGTGGGACCCGCGGCGCACCGCCGAGGCGAACCGCGCGACGATCTTCGCCGTCTACGACTTCTACGCGAAGCTCTACGTGACGCACCCGGACACGTTGCGGTGGATGGGGTTCGCGAACATCGGCGCGCCCGCGTTCGCCGCCGGAATGCTCGATCTCGGGACCGTTCCGGAGCTGCGCTGGTTCTCGTCGATGCTGATGTCCATGCAGAAGCACATCTTCATGGACCTCGGCGCGATGCACGCCGCCTATCTTCACGGCGGGATCAAGGCCGTGGAGGAGATGCGCGACGCGGGGATCATCGACCCGGACACCACCGCGGCGTGGGCGGATCCGGCGCAGGCGGTCATGGAGTTCTCCTCGCGTGAGCAGAACCTGGTGATCGCCGAGCAGTTCGACCGGATGCGCGCGCGGTTGCTGCCGCCCGGCGAGGTCGTCACGTACGCGATCACGGTGGCCGGTCCGATGCCGGTGCCGGGAGGCAAGACCCCCGCGCAGTACCGGCCGTTGTTCGGCGGTCCCTTGCCCGCCTTCAACTACGCGGATCGGGTGGCCCGCTGGGACTTCCTCGGCAACGACACCGTGCCGGCCTACGAGCGCTTATCCAGGGACGCCGTCCACAAGATCGTGCAGCGGCCGTTCGCGGACCGCGTCGCGGACTACCGCGCCACGGCCCGCCTGCTCGACCTGCTCCTTCCGTTCAGGAGTGCCGAACCCCGGACCGGAGTTCGCTGAGCACGGTCAGCCTGTCCTCGTCCTCGATGCGGCGAGT
>JAVXWK010000555.1:0-3687 GCA_032230575.1 Pseudonocardiales bacterium
CTCCACGCGCCGGCGCCGGTGAACACCAGCAGCAGGAACGCCCACGAGTAGACCGCGGCGAGCTCGCCACCGTTCTGGATCGGTAGCAGACCGCGCGGCTGGTGCACCACGAAGTACGCGTAGGCCATGGCGCCGGAGCTGATCAGCGCTGCCCAGCGGGTCCAGAGGCCGATCAGGATGAGGCCGCCCCCGATCAGCTCGATGAGGCTCATCGGACCGGAGGGCCACGAGAGCAGGCTCGTTCCCTTGGACAGGTGCTGCACGCCGTGGATGACGAAGAACAGTCCGATGATGATGCGGAAGAGCGCGAGGGCGTAGTCGCGTCGTTGCTCGAGGAACTCCATGGGCAGGGTCCTTCCGTGGCGCGGGCAGGGGCAGGGCACAAAAGGTATGGACCAATTTAAGTGTGCCGCTCAGGCACGTTCAGGTATCTGGTTGACTGTTGCCCCTATGAAACGAGCACTGTTGCTGCCCCTGCTCGGCGTTCTCGCCGCGTGCGGCACCGAAGTCGTTCAGACCACGCCGGTGCCCGCGACCCCGACCACCCAGGTCACCACCACGACCAGCGCGGCTCCGACAGTGCCGCCCGCGCCTCAGCCCGCGGCCGACGGCACCTGCCCGTACCTGGCGACGACTTTCGTGGCCGAGGCGAACGGCCAGCGTGTGCCGAAAGTGAAACTGTCAACGGATCAGCCGCACCCGGCGTGCTTCTTCTACGCCAACGCGACGGAGATCCAGCTGACCGTGCGCGTGTACGTGGGTGACGAGCGGATCGCCAAGAAGATCGTGAACGAGGCGGCGCCGGACGGTTCACAGCCCGCGAGTTCGCCCGCCGGGTGGACCGGAGGGTACGTGAGCAACGAAAGCGGCGTCGTCTACGCCGTGGCGAAGAGCGACGCCGCTGTCGTCGTGACCAGTAACCAGAAGCAGTCGATCAAGGCTCGCCGGATCGCGGAGACCGCGATCACGAACCTGAAACTCTGACTACTTCACGGGCTCCTTCTGAACAGGCACCTGTCCGTTGAGGACGGGCTCCGGCATTGGAGCCTGCTCCTCGTCGTGCAGGTGGATCTCTTCCGGCCGGCGCGTCAACGCGACGTAGCCGGCCACCGCGGCCGCGAGCAGCAGACCCATCACCCACGGCCAGCGCCGACGCTTCGGTGCGTCCGCACCGAAGTTCGCCGCGGCCTTGCGGATCTCCTTGGCGCGCGACTTGGCGTCCTTGCGCGCGTGCTTGGCGGCCTTTCGAACTTCCTTGCGCACTTCTTCGGCCCTGCTCATGAGCTCGGCGCGTGTTTTCGCGCTCTTCTTGGCGAGGCGCTTGCGGGAGCGGCGGGTCTGCTTCTCCCAGTCCTCGGCCTTCCCCATGAGCGTGTCGGCCCGCTCCACGAGCACGCCGCGAACCTGGTCAGTGGTGATGCCGCGCTCCGCGAGCTTGACCTCGGCGGCGTGACCAGCGCGAACGACACCCTGGCGCGCGGCCTTCAGACCGGTGCCGACAGCCTTGCCAACGGACTCGCCGGCGCGGGTCATGACGTCCACCTCGTCCATCCTGTGCTCCACACGTTGTCGTCCGGTTATGTCATAGAGGTACCCATCGTGCCCCTTTCTGAACATCGCTGCCCGTGGATGGCACGATGGGGTGGTGGCTGACAGCAACGAATCCTTCGTCGGGACCAAGGTGACGGCGACCCTGCACACCACGCAGGGCGACATCCGCATCAACCTGTTCCCCGACCACGCCCCCAAGACGGTGGCGAACTTCGTGACGCTCGCCGAGGGCACGAAGAACTACACCGAGGCGAACGCGAGTGGCACGACCTCGGGTCCGTTCTACGACGGCACCCTGTTCCACCGCGTCATCGCCGGCTTCATGCTCCAGACCGGCGACCCGACCGGCACCGGCCGCGGTGGCCCCGGCTACCGATTCGCGGACGAGTTCCACTCGGATCTCCAGTTCAACAAGCCCTACCTGCTCGCGATGGCGAACGCCGGGCCCAACACCAACGGCTCGCAGTTCTTCGTGACCGTGGCGCCGACGACGTGGCTGAACTTCAAGCACACGATCTTCGGTGAGGTCGCGGACCAGGAGTCGCGCGACGTCGTCGACGCGATCGGCAACACCACGACCGGTGCGGGCGACCGTCCGGTCAACGACATCAAGATCGAGCGGATCACGATCGAACGCGCGTGAGCAATGCACCCGTGCCACCGGACGGGCCGATCGGAGCGGAGCCGGAAACCCCGGTCTGCGCACGTCATTCCGATCGGCCCACCCGGCTGCTCTGTACCCGGTGCGACCGTCCGGCGTGCCCGGACTGTCTGCGCGAGGCGGCGGTCGGCATGCAGTGCGTCGACTGCGTGAACGAGGGCAAGCGCACGGTCCGTCCCGCGCGGACGATCGTGGGCGCGCAGGTGTCGGACCGGGTGATCATCACGCCGGTGCTGATCGTGCTCAACGTGCTGGCGTACGCGGTGACGGTCTTCCAGTCCGGCAGCCCGATGGACAACGACACGTCGAGCCTGTTCAAACTGACCGCGATGCTCCCGGGACCCACGGCGAACGGTGAGTGGTGGCGGATCGTCACGTCGGGCTTCATGCACTTCGGCCTGATCCACCTGGCACTCAACATGGCAGTGCTCTACGTGGTGGGCCAGCACGTAGAGCGGGAGCTGGGCATGCTCCGGTTCGGCGTCGTGTACTTCCTGTCGCTGCTCGGCGGCGGCGCGTCGGCGTTCTACTTCGGCAGCGTCTGCCAGAACCTCGCCGGAGCGTCCGGTGCGGTGTTCGGCCTGATGGGCGCGTTGCTCATCCTGTGGAAGCGTCAGCGGCGGGACATCTCCACGATCGTCGTGGTCGTCGGGATCAACCTGGTGTCGAACCTCTTCACCAACGCCTCGCTGCTCGGGCATCTCGGCGGCTTCGTGATCGGCGGTCTGCTGACGCTCGCGATGGTCAGGGCGCCCCAGCAGAACCGCAACCTCTACCAGCTCGGTGCCGTGGTGGCCGCCGTGGTGTTGCTCGGCGTGATGTTCGCCTTGCGCGCGGCTCAGCTCGACACCGACGCGGAGGTAATCCTCGAGATCGCCAGGACCTGCCAGCCCAATTAGGGACGCAGGGCGTGGAGCACTCCGGCGACTTCTTCCGGATCGGCGCCGAGGTCCAGTCTCGTGAGCACCACGAGACGGTCGTCGGCGTCGAGTTCCAATGTCTGCTGTTCCCTGCCGAGCCGGCGGGTGGTCTGCAGCTTGACCTTCACCTCGTGCCACGGCAGGTGCGTGGTGTTCGCGAACCCGCGCACGGCGAGCCCGTTCACGTCCGCGGACAGGCGCGGCCGGGCGATCGTCGCGAACGCCGCGAGGTAGGTGACCAGCAGCGTTGCCAGTCCGACGAGGAGACGGCCCGCGTTGTCGTTCGCGATGATCGTGGCGAACGCGAGCAGGAGGGCGAGCACCCACGCGCCGGCGACGAGCGGGGCGGGGGTGGACCAGGTGCGAGTCACACCGTCGAGTGTCCCGCATTCAATGTGGACAACTGAACGTCTCCGCATGAGGGAAAACCGACGCTTGTGCAATATCGCGCAAAGTTGTCCACAGGACTTGTCCCCAATGGGGATGACTTACAGCCGTGTGCTTCGGTGACGCTCGGATGAACCAGGTGAACCCGGCGATAACAAAGGTCGGCCC
>JAVXWK010000520.1:0-2528 GCA_032230575.1 Pseudonocardiales bacterium
ACCGTCCAAAGGGCACTGGATATCGGTGCGAAGTACCACGACGCCAACGGTGTCGCGAAGGACCCGCTCGACGTTCTGCGGGGCGCCGGCGTCAACTACGTCCGCCTGCGCATCTGGAACAACCCCCGCAGCGGCTACAACAACAAGGCGAAGGTCCTGCAGTACGCGAAGACCGTGAAGGCGAAGGGTCTCAAGCTGCTCGTCGACTTCCACTACTCCGACACCTGGGCGGATCCCGGCAAGCAGACCAAGCCCGCCGCGTGGTCCAGTCACAACATCGGTCAGTTGCAGACGGACGTCTACAACTACACCTATGACGTCTGCACCAGCCTGAAGGCACAGGGCACCACGCCGGACAGCGTGCAGATCGGCAACGAGATCAACACCGGCATGCTGTGGAACGACGGCAAAGTCGTCGGCGACAACTTCGCCGGCCTCGGCCGCCTGCTCAAGTCCGGTTACAACGCCACCAAGGCGTGCGACCAGGACACCCAGGTGATCATCCACACCGCGAACGTAGCGACCGGTCCTCGCTGGTTCTTCGACGGCATCCGCGCCCAGGGCGTCCAGTGGGACATCACCGCGCTGTCGTACTACTGCTATTGGCACGGCAACATGTCCGCCATGGCCTCCGTGGTGGCCGATGTACGGTCCAGGTACGGAAAGCCGGTCGTCCTCGCCGAAACGGCGTACCCGTACACGACGGCGAACCACGACGGCACGGCGAACGTCATCAGCGCTTCGCAGCCGTGTTCCGGCTACCCGGCGACACCCGCCGGACAGGCCGCCAACTTCACCGCCGTGCAGAACACGGCGCGCAATGCCGGTGCGATCGGCATCTTCTACTGGGAACCAACCTGGACCGCCGTGCGCGGCAACGGCTGGGACCCCGCCGACATCGCGAACTCCGGCAACGGCTGGGAGAACCAGGCCGTGTTCGACCGCACCGGGCGCCTGCTGCCCGGTATCCGCTGGACGTCCTGACAACGATCTCCCGCTGAGTTTCTCTTTCGCCGCCCCTGCCAAGGAAGAGGTACCTCACCATGTCCACGATCCAGCTGATGCGCAGAGCGGCGGTCGCCTGCACGGCCGCGCTCGGCATCCTCGCGTCCACTGTGGCCCCCGGGCCGGCCTTCGCGGCGGACAACCCGAACGAGAGAGGTCCCGCCCCCACCGTGGCCAGCGTCGCGGCCAACCGCGGCACGTTCGCCACCGCCGAGACGAGCGTGGGCGGCGGCAACGGCTTCGGCGGCGCGAAGATCTACTACCCGACCGACACGAGCCAGGGGAAGTTCGCCGCGCTCGCGGTCGTGCCCGGCTACAACGCCACCTGGGCGGCCGAGGGCGCCTGGATGGGCCACTGGCTCGCCTCGTTCGGGTTCGTGATCATCGGCATCGACACCAACAGCCGCAACGACTGGGACACCGCGCGCGGCGACCAGCTGCTGGCGGCACTCGACTACCTGACCCAGCGCAGCACCGTGCGCGACCGGGTCGACGCGACCCGTGTCGGCGTCATGGGGCACTCGATGGGCGGCGGTGGCGCGATCTCCGCGGCGCTCAAGCGCCCGTCGCTCAAGGCCGCGATCGGCAACGCACCGTTCAGCGCGTCCCAGAACCTCAACAACATGCAGGTGCCGATCGCGTTGCTGGCCGGCCAGTCGGACGGCACCGTTCCGCCCGCGACGGTCACGGGCTACTACAACCAGGTCCCGGCCTCGACCGAGAAGATGTACCTGGAGCTCACCGGCGCCGGGCACGGTTTCCCGACCTCGAACAACTCCGTGATGACGCGCAAGGTCATCCCGTGGATGAAGATCTTCCTCGACCAGGACACGCGCTACCAGCCGCTCCTGTGCCCGATCGCGGACACCACCGGCATCCGCTCGTCCCGCAGCAGCTGCCCGCTCATCCCCGGTGACCCGACTCCTCCCACCGACACCTACAACCTGGTGGGCTCGGCTTCCGGCAAGTGCGCGGACGTGGAGGGCATTTCCCAGACGAGCGGCGCCAAGCTGCTCCTGTGGCCGTGCAACAGTCAGATCAACCAGCGGTGGACCCAGACGGCCGCGGGTGAGCTGCGCGTCTACGCCAACCCGAAGTGCATGGACGCGGGCACTTCCGGTCAGGGCGCGCGGGTCACGAGCAACATCTGCAACGGCGGCAACGGTCAGAAGTGGACGGTCAACGCCAACGGCACCGTCACGAACGCGGCCTCCGGCCGTTGCCTCGACGCCACTGGCACCGCCGACAACGCGCCGGTCGTCGTCAACACCTGCACCGGCGCCTCCAGCCAGAGCTGGACCAAGCGTTCCTGAAAGGAGCTGTGACATGACCGGAATCTCCCGCCGCAGCCTCATGATCGGCGCGGCCGCGGGGGCAGGCGCCCTCGCTCTCGGCACCACCTCGCAGGCGTCCGCGGCGACGTTCGTCAAGGGCGCGGACATCAGCTGGATGCCGCAGATGGAGGCCAACGGCTACTACTGGCTCAACAAGTCCGGCGTCCGCCAGGACCTGTTCACGATTCT
>JAVXWK010000616.1:0-6405 GCA_032230575.1 Pseudonocardiales bacterium
AGTGCCCACTCCAGCGCGCGGTCCGACGCGGGCGTTCCGTCGATGCCCACCACGATCGGCTTGGTGCTCATGGCTTTTCTCCTCTGGTTCGCGTTGTCAGGTGGTGCGCAGGCGGCGCAGGAACGGGTCGGTGTGCTGGGCCGGTGCGACGCGCACTCGTGCGTCGACGACCACGCATCCCGTGTCCGTCAGCACCAGGGGGTTGATGTCGAGCTCGACGATCTCGGGCAGTGCGCCGGCCAGTTCGGCGACTCGGAGCAGCACGTCCCGGACGGCTCCCTCGTTGGTGCCGGCGAGCACGTGGCCCGCGGTGCGGAAGCCGTGCAGCAGGTCGTCGGCGTCCGCTGTGGACAGTGGCGCCAGCGCGGCCGCCCGGTCGTCGACCAGGTCGGTGTCCACGCCGCCGAGCCCGGCGACCACCAGCGGACCGAACTTCTCGTCGGTCACGACACCCACCAGCAGCTCGCGTCCTCTGGACGCCATGGGTTGCACGAACACTCCGCGCAGCCGGTCACCGAACCGTTCCCGGAACCCGCGGAACGCCTCCCCGACACCGTCGGTCACACCGAGCTCCACCCCGCCCGCCTTGCTCTTGTGCAGCAGGTCGTCGGCCACCGCCTTGAGCGCGACCGGGCAGTCGTAGGCGCGCTGTGCCGCCACCGCGTGCTCCGCGGTCGTGGTGAGCGTTCCGCCCAGCACCGGCAGCCCGAACGCCTGCAGCAGCGCGACGACCGCGTCCGGGGAGAGCCAGCCCTCGGGATGCCCCACCACGATCGCCTTCGCCGTGTCCGGGTCGATCCCACCGAGCCGCGCGAACTCCCTCGGGCGCGCCAGCCACTCCGCGCGCTCCACCAGCCGGGCCAGCGCGGCCGCGGCGCGAGCGGGTTCGGCGTAGCAGGGCACCTCGCCGGCGAGCCGTTCGGTCTGGCCGGTGCGCACCGCCAGCACCGGCTTGCCCCTGACGCACCGCACGCCGTCAGTGGGGTCACCCAGTGCGGTCGGCACCGTCACCGTGATCACCGCTTCGACCGCGGGGTCGGTGCCGATGATGTCCAGGCACCGGGCGAAGATCTCCTCGTCGACGACCGCGGTCGTGTCGACCGGGTTGTGCACGCTGGCCGTCGTGGGCAGGAGCTCCTGCAACGCCGCGCAGGTCTTCTCAGCGAGTGCGGCCATCTGCAGGCCTTCGCGCACACAGGCGTCCGCGGCCAGCACACCGAGCCCGCCCGCGTTGCTCAGCACCGCGACCGACCGTCCACCGGGGAGCGGCTGCCGGCTCAACGCCATCACGACGTCGGTCAGCTCCGGCACGCTGTCGACCGCGATCACGCCCGCTTGGCGGAACAACGCGTCTCTGGTGACCGACGGCGTCGCCGTGGAGGCGGTGTGCGAGGCCGCCGCACGTTGTCCCGCCTCGCTCGTGGCGGAACGGATGGCGAGCACGGGCTTGTGGGCGGCGACCCGTCGCGCCAGCCGGGAGAACTTGCGGGGGTTGCCGAAGGACTCCAGGTACAGCACCACGATCCGGGTCTCCTGGTCGTGTTCCCACCACATCAGCAGGTCGTTGCTGCTGATGTCGAGCTTGTCGCCGGTGGAGACGAGGGTCGACAGTCCAAGGCCGAGTCGACGCAGCTCCTCCTGCACGCCGATGGCGATGCCGCCGGACTGCGTGACCAGGCCGATGTCGCCCGCGAGCATGCCGCCGGCCGCGAAGGTGGCGTTCATCCGCACGGCCGGCGAGCCTGCCGCGACACCGAGACAGTTCGGGCCGACGAGGCGCATGCCATGTGCGCGAACGGCTTTCAGCAGCTCCTCGGCGTCAACGCCCGACGAGATGACGACCAGTGCCCGCACGCCCAGGGAACCGCACTCCTCGGCAACCGCGGGCACGGCCTTCGCCGGCACGCACAGCACCGCGAGCTCAGGTGCTTGCGGCAGCTCGCTCACCGATGCGTAGCAGTCGACTCCGGCCACTGACGTCGCGTGGGGGTTGACCGCGTACAGCTCGCCGGTGAAGTTCCCCGTCGCCAGGTTGCGCAGCAGCGCGTGGCCTACCGAGCCGGGTGAGCGGCCCGCACCGACCACCGCGACGGATGCCGGCCGCAGCACGTGGGCCAGGCTCGCCACGTCGGCGACCGACTCCCGTTGCCCCATGGCGTCGAGGTAGTGGCCGGTGGGTTCCAGTCCGAGTTCGACGTGCACGACCTCGCCGTCGGGCACGATCATCGAGACGAGACCCATGTCGGTGAACACGCGCAGCATCCGGCCGTTGATGGTGAGCACCTCGGCCGTGAACGTGCGGACGCCGCGGCGGCGAGCCAGTGAGACCAGGTGTTCGAGCAGGAGCGTGCCGACGCCGTGGGTCTGCTCGGCGTGCGACACCACCAGTGCGACCTCCGCGAAGTCGGTGGACCGCACCACCACGTAGCTCGCCGCACCGAGCAGTCGGCCGTCGTGGAACGCGCCCAGCACCACGTGCCGGGGCTCGTCGGGCGAGACCATCCGTTCGACGAAGTCCGCGAGCTGCCGCGGGGAGGTGCTGAAGAACCTCAGGTACTGGTCCTCGACCGGCAGGCCGCGATGCAACTCCAGCAACGCCGACACGTCCCGCGGTCCCAGCTCGCGCACCATGACGACCGCGCCGTCCGCAAGAAGCGCAACGGCGTTCACAGCAGCGGTCCCGGCGTCAGCGGCGCGGCGGCTGCCATCACGGGGTGTTCCTGCTCGGACTTGGTTTCCCGGATCACGACGACCGGACACGGCGCGTGGTGCACGCAGTAAGAGCTGACCGAACCGAGGATCGCCTCGGCGATCAGCCCGTGGCCACGGTTGCCGACTACGAGCAGCTCCGCCCCGACAGATGCCTCGGTGAGCACGGTTCGCGGGTCACCCTCGACGAGCACGCGGCGAACCTCGACACCTTCGATGCCCTCCACCGCCTCCTCCAGTACCGCCTGCTGGGCCGCCAGCAGGCCTTGCGGGGACAGCCGCATACCGACTTCGGCGGGCAACGGCCCGATCAGAAGGCCGAATTCGGGGTGCCATGCGGAGACCACGTCGACTCGGCAACCGCGTCGCCGCGCGTCCTCCACCGCCCAGCGCAGTGCCTCCTGCGCGGCCGCTGATCCGTCCACGCCGACCACCACGGGCCGGGATTCGTTCTCGCTCATGCACGTCAGCCTCGTGGACGGCGAGTCCGCCGGTGAGTGCCCGCGGTCCCGCCGCACTCGGGACCTTTGTCCTCGCAACGTCCGCAAGCACCGTCCGTGGGCAACGCAGTGCGGTTGGGCTCACCTCGGTCGTGACGTTCGCCCCTGCTGCCACCACGCCGACGCGCCCACGCTCATCACGAGCGATGGGAGCAGACATGAGAACACCCGTGATCCTGGTCGGCGTGGACGGTTCACCGGGATCGCACGCGGCACTGCAGTGGGCGCTCGAGGAGGCGACGCACCGGGACGCCAGGGTGGAGGCGATGCTGGCGTACCAACAGGAGCCGATGCTCGTGCCGGCGGTGCCGATGAGCCTCGACCCGTACGGCGAGATGCCCCGGCGACACCCAGCGCGCGAGCTCCATGACGCCGTGCAGCAGGCACGCTCGACGATGCTCGACGCTCCGGACGTCGCCGAGTGCGTTGTCGTGGGCAACGCGGCGGAGCACCTCGTCGATGCCTCGAAACACGCGGAACTGCTGGTGATCGGCACGCGGGGGCGCGGAGCCTCCCGCGAAGTCCTTTCCCACGGTGTCGCCGCGAACTGTCTGCGTCACGCCGAATGCCCAGTGGTGGTCATCCCGTCACACGCGCACTGATGCGGCATTCCCTCAGTCCTCGGGTCGCACGATTGCCAACGGGCACGGCGCGTTGTAGACCAGCGCCTGACTCGTCGAACCGAGCAACATGCCGGCGAACCCGCCGTGCCCGTGGCTGCCCACCACCACGAGCTGCGCTTCAGCCCCGTACCGGATCAACGCCCGCACCGGCCGATCGCGCACGACCACCGGGTGCACCCGCACATCCGGGTACTTCTCCTGCCACCCGGCAAGCCGCTGCGCCAGCAGCCTGCGCTCGTCGGCCTCCACGTCTGCCCAGTCCACGGTGAACCGCGAGGCGGTGTACGCGCTCTCCACCATGAAGTCGGTCCAGCACATCAACACAGTCAGCTGAGCGCTACGCAGCGACGCCGTCTCGAAGGCGAACGCCAGCGCGGCCTCACTCGTCGGCGAACCGTCGACGCCGACGACCACCGGACCATCGGGCACGGCCGTGCCACGCACCACGATGACCGGGCTCTTTCCGTGCGCTGCCAACGCGAGTGCAGTGGAACCGACCAGCATGCCGGTGACGGTGCCGAGGCCCTGGGAACCGACCACCACAAGCCTCGCGGCCTTCGACTCCTCGATCAGCAACGCGGTCGCGCCGCCGCACACGACCTCCGTCGTCACCTCGACCTCCTGCCCCGCCGCCCGGACTGCCGCGACAGCCTCTTCCAGCTTGTCCCTGCCCAGTTGCTCGATCGCCTCGCGGATGTCGGTGCCGGTGAGGGTGACCGCGAGATGGCCAGGGGCCGGCAGCAGGTAGGCGTGCACGAGCCGCAGCGGCACCTTGTGCCGTACGCACTCCTGCGCGGCCCAGCTGACAGCGGACAGCGCCGAAGCGGAGCCGTCGACGCCGGCCACGATCGGGGCGGATGGGACTTTCATCGTTGGCCTCCAGTCAGAACGCGGGTGCGCGAGCACCCCCAGGCCACGCTAGGAATGGGGATGGCCGGTGGATGCTGCCGTTGGTCCCGTGCTGACCGAGCCCTTTGCGCCGACGATCGCGAGCGCCTGAGGAAACCCGGCGAGGCCGTACCGTTCGATCAGGCCCGCGCGCCACTCGCGCCGGTGCACCAGGTGCACCACCGGACGGACCGCGACCCCGGCGACGCGACCCGCCAGCACCGCTGCCTGCAACGCCGCTCCGCCCCTGACGTGGTCGGAGCGGCGGTCGTCGGTAGTGATCACCACCAGCTCGTGGTCGTTGAGGACGTGCAGCTCCGTGCCCGCCCAGTGGTTCGCCTTGACGAGGACGCGGGCATCACCGGCGCCAGAGGCGTCCGGCAGCCGGATCGCAGCGTGCTGGTCGAGGTCCTGGGCACTCGGCGGCTCGCGACGGCCCGCGCGGACGACCGCGAGCAGGTCAGGGCTGGCCTGCTCGGACGGGAACACGACCCGCGGTTGCCATCCGGAACGCCGCACGGCGAGCACGATGTGCTCCAGTGCGGCACCGCACGACAGCAGCCGATCGAACCCCAGCGGGTCGTGCCCGAGCGGGTCGTGCCCGGACCTGTGGGGCACCTCGAACAGGCAGACCGACTGGGTGTGCAGTTCCAGCACCCACGGCCGGCCCTCGCTGTAGGACGGCGCCGTGCGGGTCGCCTCGATGATTTCCGCTGCTTCTGACGGGTTCCAGGGCATGGTCCAACGGTTCCGCCGCATGGCGTCGCCAGGACAGGGCAGAGCTGCTCACCGACGACGGGCACTTGGACCCTGCGGCAGGCTGCGCGAGATCATCGATTCCGGGTGACAGGGTCTTTGGGCCCTGTGTGCCGCCACGTCGCTTGGGAGACCGTGACTGCGGAGCGGTCGAGAAGAGGTGGTTGTGGTGGTGTCGCGGGTGTTCCTGGTCGACGACCACGAGGTGGTCCGCGTCGGGATCAGGGAGCTGCTCAGCGCCTCACCGGACCTGGAGGTCGTCGGCGAGGCGGCCTCGGTCACCGAGGCCCTGACGATGGTGCCCGCCGTGGCACCCGACGTGGCCGTGCTCGACGTCCGGCTGCCCGACGGCAACGGCATCGAGCTGTGCCGCGAGCTCATGTCCCGGCTGCCCGACCTCAAATGCCTCATGCTGACGTCCTTCACCGACGACGAGGCCCTGTTCGACGCGATCATGGCCGGCGCGTCCGGGTTCGTGCTCAAGCGCATCCTCGGCACGGATCTCACCACAGCGGTGAAGACCGTCGCAGCAGGACAGTCCCTTCTGGATGCTCGCTCGACCGCCGCGCTGCTCAACAGGATCCGCCGCGAACGCGCGCAGGGTGACCCGATCCGCATGCTCACCGAGCAGGAACGGACCGTGTTCGACCACATCGGCGAAGGCCTGACGAACCGGCAGATCGCGGAGAAGATGTACCTCGCCGAGAAGACCGTGAAGAACTACGTGTCCCACCTGCTGTCGAAGCTCGGCATGCAACGGCGCACGCAGGCCGCGGTGCTCGCCAGCAGGCTCCGCAAGGACCAGTGACCACGGGCCCTGCGGGCGTTCGGGCGCATCCGCGTTGGTGGGTCGATCTTCCATATGTGCCCCGGCGCCTGCCTGTCCCAGCGAGTAAGGGCAGGGCACAAAAGGGGTTGGAGCCACGACG
>JAVXWK010000621.1:0-17310 GCA_032230575.1 Pseudonocardiales bacterium
CTCGCGTCGACAGACCTGCGGCACCACCGGTTGCCGGACGCTCTGACCCTCCCGATGGGCGCGCTGCTGCTGCTCCTGCAGTTCCACAGGCTGGGAGCGGCGGCCCTCGGAGCGCTGCTCTTCGGTGGCGCTCATCTCGCAGTCCGGAAGTGGCGTCCTCAGCTCATGGGCGGCGGCGACGTGAAGCTCGCGGCGGCTCTCGGCACCACACTCACCCTGCCGTCGCTCCTACCTGCGGCGATCCTGTCCAGTGCGGTCACGCTGGCGTTGGCGGCGCTGAAACGCAGCCGAAGAGTGCCCCACGGCCCGGGGTTGCTGGCCGCCACCTGGGCATTGACGACGCTGTGAAAGGATTGTGAACGTGCTGCGCTGGATCACCGCTGGAGAGTCACACGGCCCCGCTCTCGTCGCCGTCCTGGAGGGCATGCCCGCCGGTGTCGAGGTGACGACGGACGACCTCGTCACCCAGCTCGGGCGGCGCAGGCTCGGTTTCGGCCGCAGCCCGCGCATGGGCTTCGAGCAGGACGAGGTCCAGATCCTCGGCGGCGTGCGCCACGGCAGGACGCAGGGCGGCCCGATCGCGGTCACCATCGGCAACTCCGAGTGGCCCAAGTGGCAGACCGTGATGTCGCCGGATCCCGTCGACCCGAGCCTGCTCAAGACGACCGGCCGCAACGAGGCCCTCACGCGGCCCCGGCCCGGTCACGCGGACCTGCCGGGCATGCAGAAGTTCGGCTTCGACGAGGCGCGCCCGGTGCTCGAACGCGCGTCCGCCCGGGAGACCGCCGCCCGTACCGCGCTCGGCACGGTGGCGCGGCAGTTCCTGCAGCAGCTGATGGGCGTGCGAATCCTCAGCCACGTGGTGTCGATCGGCCAGGCCGAGACGCCCGAGGACGCCGCCCTGCCCACGCCTGACGACCTGCCCGCGATCGACGAGTCGCCCGTGCGCTGCTTCGACCAGCGGGGCACCGACGCGATGGTCGCCGAGGTCGAGGCCGTGAAGGAAGCCGGCGACACGGTCGGCGGTGTCATCGAGGTGCTCGTCTACGGGTTGCCGCCGGGCCTCGGCTCGCACGTGCACTGGGACCGCCGCCTCGACGCCCGCCTCGCCGCCGCGCTGATGGGCGTGCAGGCCATGAAGGGCGTGGAGATCGGCGACGGCTTCACGTCGGCGAAGCGCTGGGGTTCGCAGGCCCACGACGAGATCGACCGCGGCAGCGGCCCGGTCGGCGTCACCCGCCGCTCGAACCGCGCAGGCGGCCTCGAAGGCGGCATCACCAACGGCGAGATCCTCCGTGCGCGCGTGGCGATGAAGCCGATCTCGACCGTCCCGCGTGCACTGTCCACTGTGGATGTCCGGACGGGAGAGCCGGCCGTCGCGATCCACCAGCGTTCGGACGTCTGCGCCGTGCCGCGCGCCGGTGTCGTGCTGGAGTCCGTCGTGGCGCTCGTGCTCGCCGAGGCCGCGCTGGAGAAGTTCGGCGGCGACTCGCTCGATGAGACGCGCCGCAACGCCCACGCGTACCTGAAGGCGCTGGAAGCCCGCTGGGAGGGCATGTGAGCCCCCGTTTCGTCGTGGTCGGCCCGCCCGGAGCGGGCAAGACCACGATCAGCGAGCTGCTGGCGGCGCGTCTGAGCCTGCCGTTCCGCGACGTCGACGCGGACATCGTCGAGCTCGCCGGCAAACCGATCTCGGACATCTTCACCGACGACGGCGAGCCCGTTTTCCGTGCGATGGAAGAAGAAGCCGTCGCGAAGGCCCTCGTCGAACACGAGGGCGTGCTCGCGCTGGGCGGGGGAGCGGTGCTGTCCGCCACCACCCGCGAGCGCCTCAAAGACCACAACGTCGTGTTCCTGAACGTGGGCATGGCCGAGGGCGTGCGCCGAACCGGCCTGTCCTCCGCCCGCCCGCTGCTGTCCGGCATGAACCCGCGCGCCACGTTCAAGGCGCTGCTGGACGCGCGGCTGCCCCTGTACCGCGAGGTCGCGACGGTCGAGGTGCTGACCGACTCGCTCGACCCTCAGCAGGTGGCCGACGCGGTGATCGAGGGAGTTGGAGAATGACCGAGCCCGTGCGCATCCGCGTCGCCGCCGAGAAGCCCTACGACGTGGTGGTCGGCCGCGGCCTGCTCGGCGACATCGTCGAGTTCCTGAGCAGTACGGCCAAGATCGCGATCATCCACCAGCCGACGCTCGCCGCCACGGCCGAGGTCCTGGTCGACGAGCTCAAGGCCGCGGGCGTCGACGCCCACCGCGTCGAGGTCCCGGACGCGGAGGACGGCAAGGACCTCGCGGTCGCCGGCTTCTGCTGGGACGTCCTGGGCAAGATCGGCCTCTCGCGCGCTGATGTCGTGGTGGGCCTCGGCGGCGGCGCGGTGACCGACCTCGCGGGCTTCGTCGCCTCCACCTGGATGCGCGGCGTGCGCCTGGTGAACATCCCGACCACGCTGCTCGGCATGGTCGACGCGGCCGTCGGCGGCAAGACCGGCATCAACACCGACGCGGGCAAGAACCTCGTCGGCACGTTCTACGAGCCGGACGCCATCTTCGTCGACCTCGCGACCCTGGAAACCCTGCCGCGCAACGAGCTCATCGCGGGCATGGCCGAGATCGTGAAGGGCGGCTTCATCGCCGACCCGGTGATCCTCGACCTGATCGAGGCCGACCCGGCGGCGGCTCTGGACCCGACCGGTGAGGTCCTCGCCGACCTGGTTCGCCGCAAGATCCAGATCAAGGCCGACGTGGTGACGAGCGACCTCCGCGAGTCGAACCTGCGCGAGATCCTCAACTACGGCCACACCCTCGGCCACGCCATCGAACGCCGCGAGCGCTACCGCTGGCGTCACGGCGCCGCCATCAGCGTGGGCCTGGTCTTCGCCGCCGAGCTCTCCCGCCTCGCCGGCCGCCTGGACGACGAGACCGCCGACCGCCACAAGCGCGTCCTGGAGCTCCTCGGCCTGCCGACCTCCTACGACCCGGACGCCCTCCCGCAGCTCATGGAGGGCATGAAGGTCGACAAGAAGAACAAGGCGGGCGTGCTCCGCTTCGTGGTCCTCGACGGCCTCGCCAAGCCCGGACGGCTGGAAGGCCCGGACCCCGCTCTCATCGCGGCCGCCTACTCCGCCGTGGCCGCCGAGCCCAAGGCCGGCGGGACGGTGCTGCTGTGAAGGTCCTCGTCCTGAACGGCCCGAACCTCGACCGCCTCGGCACCCGCGAGCCGCTCATCTACGGCAGCACCACGCACGCCGACCTCGTCGAGATGTGCGTGGCGGAGGGCAAGGAGCTCGGCTTCGAGGTCGAGGTCCGCCAGACCGCCTACGAGGGCGAGATGGTCAAGTGGCTGCACGAGGCCGCCGACGCCTCGATCCCGGTGGTGCTGAACGGCGCCGCCTGGACGCACTACTCGATCGCCCTGCGCGACGCGTGCTCACAGCTCACCGCGCCGCTGGTCGAGGTGCACATCTCGAACATCCACCAGCGCGAGGAGTTCCGGCACCACAGCGTCGTCTCGGCGGTGGCGAACGGCGTGATCGCGGGGCTGGGCGTGGAGGGCTACCTGCTCGCACTGCGCTGGCTCGCGCTCAAGGGGCGTGCCTGATCTCCAGCAGGCCGGCCTTCCTGTCAACGGTCCGGACGAGAACCGCTGCGCAGGTCCCACTCCGGGTGTGCGACGGGCGGCATTGATTTCTTTCCAATTCGTGGCCACGAAAGGAAAGTCCGTGTTGCACCACGTCGAGCTGTGGGTGCCGGACCTCGCCCGCGCCGAAGCCACGTTCGGCTGGCTGTTCGCCGAGCTCGGCTGGACCGAGCACCAGCGCTGGCCCGCCGGCGTCAGCTGGAAACTCGACAAGACCTACGTCGTCGTGGAGCAGTCCCCAGCGTGCACCGGCTCACACGATCGGATGAAAGCCGGCCTCAACCACCTGGCCCTCCACGCAGGCACGCGCGAGAACGTCGACCGCCTCACGCGGCAGTCCCAGCACAACGGCTGGCACCTGATGTTCGCCGACAAGCACCCCCACGCGGGCGGCGAGGACCACTACGCCGCCTTCCTGGAGAACGCGGACGGCTTCGAGGTCGAGCTGGTGGCAACTGCCGCGACCGGATAGGCCGGGGTCTGCGAGGATCCCGCGCGTGCCGAGACCTCTGATCGCCGCGCTCGCGTTGCTCCTGGCCGGGTGCGCCGCCGCTCAACCCCCAGCAGCACCGACCTCCGCGTCGCCGACGCCCGCCACCGACCTGTCCAACACCGACCTGCAGGCGCGGTGGTGGACCTGGGCGTCGGCGAGCCCCGAGGAACGCAACCCGGTGATGGACGAGAGCGGGCAGTTCTGCGCGGAGGACCAGCCGAAGGACGTGTGGTTCTTCGCCGGGACGTTCGGCGGCAGCGCGCAACGGACGTGCCAGGTGCCCGCCGGTCGGCCGCTCGCCGGTCCGGCGGTCAACCGGCACAGCAACAACACGTCCTCCTGCAAGGCCTTCATGGCCGAGGTCAAGGGGTCGGTGACGCTCGACGGGCAGCTGGTGGAGCTGCGGCGGATCGACCCCGTGGAGATCACCTTCGTGGCCGCGCGGGACAACGTCATGGGGCTGAGCGCGGGCAAGCTGGCGACTCAGGCGTGCGGGCTGTGGGCGTGGATCCCGCCGCTGAAGCCGGGCGAGCACGAGCTGCGCGTCGCTGGGGAGTCGGCCGACTTCTCGACGTCGGTCATCTATCGGCTCAAGGTTCCCGCGGACTAGCGACGGCGCGTTGACGAGTCCTTCGAGACGAGGAACCGCCCGAGCAGCAGCCCGAGCCCGGCCGGCGCCAGGATCAGCAACGCCGTGAAGGCGGCCCCGCCCGTCAGCGCCACCCACAGTGCCTCCTGGCCGGTCTGGTCGACCAGCAACGCCGACCCGATCACGCCCAGCGCCCCGGCGAACGGCCCGGCGATCAGCGAGGCGATGAACCACTGCATGCCCGCCGACGGCAGCTCGCGCACGGTGTCGACCGCACCCCAGATCACCGCGGCGGCGATCAGCAGGCCGATCGCGATGGAGCCGACCGAGGTCGCCTCGGGGCTGCGGACCGCCACCGCCGACACACCGGTCTGCACGGCTCCGTGGAGCAACCCCATCCACAACGCACGGACGAACCAAGGACGCATGCGGACAGCTTAGGACTGGCCGTACGCTGCGAGACATGTCGTCGTACGCCGCACGCCGCACCGCACTGCGCCAGGAGCTCCAGGCCACGGGTCTGGACGCACTGCTCGTCACCAACCTCCTGAACGTCCGGTACCTCACGGGATTCACCGGATCGAATGGAGCTGTGCTCATCGACGCGGTGAGCGACGACAAGACCGCCTTCTGCACGGACGGCCGGTACCTCACCCAGTCGGCCAAGCAGGTGCCGGACCTGGAGCGGCTCATCGACCGGCCGTGCGACGAGGCGCTGGCGAAGAAGGCCAAGGGCAAGCTCGGCTTCGAGAGCCATCACGTCACGGTCGACGGTCTCGAGGCGCTGAAGAGCACCGCCGAGAAGGCTGAGCTGACGAAAGCCGCGGGCCTCGTCGAGAAGCTCAGGCTGGTCAAGGACGAGATCGAGATCGAAGCGCTGCGGATGGCGTGCGCGGCGGCCGACCGGGCGCTGGCGGCGTTGATCGGCCACGGCGGACTCCGGGCGGGCCGGACGGAACGCGAGGTCGCGCGCGAGTTGGAGAGCCGCATGCTCGACCACGGCGCGGAAGGCCCGGCGTTCCCATCGATCGTGGCGTTCGGCGCGAACTCGGCGGTGCCGCACCACGCGCCCACGGACGCCACGCTGCACGCGGGCGACTTCATCAAGCTCGACTTCGGCGCGCTCGTCGACGGCTACCACTCGGACATGACCCGCACGCTGGTCCTCGGCAAGCCCGCCGACTGGCAGCGGGAGCTGTACGACCTGGTCGCGCGGTCGCAGGCGGCGGGACGCAACGCGCTCAAGCCGGGCGTGAAGGTGAGCGACGTCGACCACGCGTCGCGCGAGGTGATCGAGAAGGCCGGGCACGGCGACGAGTTCCTGCACGGCCTCGGCCACGGGGTCGGGCTGGAGATCCACGAGGCACCGGCGTTGTCGAAGGCGGGTGACGGTACACTTTCGGCCGGAATGGCGGTCACCGTCGAGCCCGGCGTGTACTTGTCGGGGCGGGGCGGGGTCCGCATCGAGGACACCCTCGTGGTGCGCGAAAGCGGGCCGGAGCTCCTCACCCTGACCACGAAGGAACTCGTGGTCGTCTGACACCCCCGTCCAACACAGGAGAAATCCCACCGTGGCCACCACGAACGACCTGAAGAACGGCCTGGTGCTGAACCTCGACGGCCAGCTCTGGACCGTCACCGCGTTCCAGCACGTCAAGCCCGGCAAGGGTGGCGCCTTCGTGCGCACGACCCTCAAGCACGTGCTGACCGGGAAGGTCGTCGACAAGACCTTCAACGCGGGCACCAAGGTCGAGACCGCCACCGTGGACAAGCGCGGCATGACCTACCTGTACAAGGAAGGCACCGACTTCATCTTCATGGACGGTGACACCTTCGACCAGATCCCGGTTCCGACCGAGACCGTCGGTGACGCCGCGAACTTCATGCTGGAGAACCAGGAAGCGATGGTCGCCACGCACGAGGGCGTCCCGCTGTTCATCGAGCTCCCGACGTCGGTCGAGCTCGTGATCCAGCACACCGACCCGGGCCTGCAGGGCGACCGCTCCACCGGCGGCACCAAGCCCGCGACCCTGGAGACCGGCGCCGAGATCCAGGTCCCGCTGTTCGTCACGACCGGCGAGAAGATCAAGGTCGACACCCGCGACGGCCGCTACCTCGGTCGCATCAGCGACAAGTCCTGATGGGCGCTCGCAGCAAGGCCCGCAAGCGTGCGGTCGACTTCCTCTACGAAGCCGACCTGCTGGGCACCGACCCGGTGACGCTGCTGGCCGAACGGGTCGGCTCCCCGGACGTCCCTCCGGTGAACGACTACACGGTGACGCTCGTCGAGGGCGTCCACGCGAACCGTCCGCGCATCGACGACCTGATCTCCGAGCACGCCGAGGGCTGGACCCTGCAGCGCATGCCGGCAGTCGACCGCGCCGTGCTGCGGATCGGCCTGTACGAGCTGCTGTGGGCGGCCGACGTGCCGGACGCGGTCGCGATCGACGAGGCCGTGGAGCTCGCCAAGGGCCTGTCCACGGACGACTCGCCGCGCTTCGTGAACGGAGTGCTCGGCCGGATCGCGGTCATCGCGGACCAGCTGCGCGCCGTTCTCTAAGTTCTCCGCACGTCGCGGGCCTCCCGGAATGCGTTTCGGGGGGCCCGCTGTGTCGTGCGAGCATTCAGCCGTGTTCGCCGACTATTCCAACCCGACCGTCGACGAGGTTCGAGCCTGGGCCTACAGCGGCGAGGACGAGCCGTCCGAGGACTTCGACCTCCTGTTCGCGCATCTCGACTTCCTGCCGCTGCTGCTGGAGCTCGTCTCCGACCGGGACTGCCCGGTGCGCGCGCTCATGTTGAACGTCCTGTACTGCACGTTCGGCCACTCCAAGCCCGAGTGGGGTGACCAGCGGCTGCGCGAGGCGATCTCCGTGGCCGAGAAGGGCGATCCGTGGCTCGTGACGTGGGCGGCGCGGGTGACCGAGGTGCTCGAGTACCCGAAGAGGTTCGACAGGTCGGACTGGTGCTCGTACCAGGGCTATCCGGCCACGCCGACGGGCTGATCAACTCGTGCGGGCCCAGCCTCGGCGCTCGCCCTCGTCGATCAGGTGCATGGCCGCGTCGAAGAGCGCCTTCGAGCCGTCCCCGATGACCGCCTTGCGGGCGCGCACGGCGTCCGCGGTGACACCGGGAGTCCGCCAGGTCCCGCCCTTTGCCATCCAGTTGAGCAACAGCGGTTGGAAGCGGTCCATGGCCTTCGCGAACCGCGCTTCCGGCGTCTTCCGCGCCTCGAACTCGTCCCACAGCGCTCGCAGGTTTCGTCCTGCGTCGTCAGGCAGGATGCCGAACAACCGGTCTGCCGCGGCTTCTTCGCGTTCCTGCTGGCTCTTGCCGAGCTCGGTGTCGTAGATCGGCGTGTCGCCCGCGTAGATCTCGACCAGGTCGTGCACCACCACGAGCTTCATCGTGTGGCCGACGTCGATCGGCTCGTCGGCGTACTCGGCGAGGGTCATGACCATCAGCGCGAGATGCCAGGAGTGCTCCGCGTCGTTCTCGCGCCGGTCCGCCGCCGCGAGAGGTGATGCGCGCAGAACGGTCTTCAGCTGATCGACCTCGATCAGGAACGTGAGGTGCTCACGCAGCCGGGAGTCCAGATCGGACGGCAGCGGCGTGCGGTCGGCGAGGAGCTCTGCGTCGGAGGAGGTCACGTTGCCGAGATCCTACCTGTCACAGAACGGCGGAGCGCGGTGTCTTGCGCCCATGACACACCACAAGATCGCCATGGTCACCGGAGCGAACAAGGGAATCGGCTACGCCGCCGCCGAACAGCTTGCCGCGCAAGGCATGACGGTGCTCATCGCCGCAAGGAACCCGCAGCGCGCCGAAGAGGCCGCAAAAGCGTTGCGAGCGCAGGGCAATGACGCGCATGCGCTCGTCCTGGACGTCACCGACCCGGCCACCGCCGAAGAAGCCGCGCGGCAGATCGAGGAACGCTTCGGCCACCTCGACGTGCTGGTCAACAACGCCGGCATCAGCGGCTCCGGACAGGTCTCGCCCCAGGACGCCGTCGACCAGATCCCGAGCACCGTCGACCTCGACATGGTCCGGAAAGTGTTCGACACCAACGTCTTCGGCGTGATCACGGTGACCAACGCGATGCTCCCGCTGCTGCGGCGCTCGCCGGCGCCGCGCATCGTCAACGTCAGCAGCGCGGCCGGCTCGCTCACCATCTGCGCCGCCCCGGACGGCCCGCTGTCGACACTGCCCGCGTCAGCCGCGTACACGCCGTCCAAGACCGCGCTGAACGCGTTGACCGTCCAGTACGCCAACGAACTCCGCAAGGACGGCATCCTCGTCAACGCCGCCGACCCGGGCTTCGTCGACACCGACCTCAACAACCACACCGGATTCCTGACGACAGCACAGGGCGCCGCCGTGATCGTGCGACTTGCTACGCTCGGCGCGGACGGACCCACCGGCGGATTCTTCAACGCCAGCGGTCCTTTGCCCTGGTAACTGTTTTCACCCGAACGAGCCAGTTTCGTGGACTGAGAACAAGATTTAGCGTCGGCGGCATGGCTTCTTCCACTCCCTCCACCGCGTACAGCAGGGATCTCGGCGACGAGCTGCGCCGCCTACGCGAGTCCACCACGAACCTCAACGGCAACGCACTGGCCATTCAGCTCGGCTGGGATCCCAGCAAAGTCTCCAACATCGAGCACGGCAAGGCGCGTCCGAGCGAGATCGACCTAGTTCAGCTGCTCACCATGTGCGGCAAGGACACCGACTACTTCGAGGACTTCAAACGCCGCTACCGCAACGCCTTCGAGGAATACATCGTGCAGGTCTCCGGCAACCTGCGCACAGCCGCGATGGCCGAGTCCACCGCCACCACGATCACCAGCTACGACGTCCTGACGGTGCCAGGACTCCTGCAGACGCCCGAGTACGCGGACGCCCTGTACCGGGAAGGAGGATTCGTCACCAAGGAACGGATCTCAGAGCTCGTGCGGGCTCGGACGGACCGTCAGGCGGTCCTGCGCAAGGTCAATCGGCCGGATTGCGTGTTCTACATCCATGAGCTAGCGCTGCAGCAGCGGTTCGGTTCCGACGAGGTCATGAAGGATCAGTACCTCCGGCTGTTGTCGAAGTTCCGCATGATCCGGATCGTCCCCCTCGAAGTGCCTGCCATCTCCGCCGGATTGGCTTTGTGGGAGTTCAAGAAGGCGATGCCGGTCGCCCACAGCGACTGCGATCTGGCCAAGGTCTTCGTGCAGGATCCAGGCGCCATCGCACGGATCAGGCTGACCTTCAATCGCTTGGCAGCGGTCGCCTTGGATGAGGAACAATCGCGGAGGAAGCTGGCGGAGTACGCCGGTAAGCCGCGAGAGGAACTCGATGATCCAGGATCGCACTTGGCGTAAGAGCAGCTACAGCGGCGCGACGGAGGACAGCACCTGCGTCGAGGTTTCGCTCTCCCACGACGCGCTCGTCCGCGACTCGAAGAACCAGGCCGGTGAGGTGCTGGCGTTCAGCACCTCCGCCTGGCGCTCGTTCGTCGCCACCGTCTGATCAGCTCGCCGCAAGGAACTCCTCCCACGTGTGGGTGCCGTGGTCACCGTCCAAGGTCAGGTTTTGGCCGCCCCGGTAGGCCTTCCCGGCCTTGCCCGGCAACCGCACCGGCACGGTGAGCCGGCGCTTGCCCGCGGTCGTCAGGTAGTCCTGCACGAGCTGCTTCATGTCGTACACGGCAGGTCCGGCGAGGTCGGCGACCCGGCCCGCGGGCGCGCCCAGGGCGAGTTCCACGATGCGCTCGGCCACGTCGCGGGCGTCGACCGGCTGCAGGCGCATGCCGGGCACCGGCACGATCGGCAGCTTGGCCATGGCCCGCACCATGGTCAGCGTGAGGTTGTGGAACTGGGCCGCCCGCAAGATCGTGAACGGGATGCCCGACTGAGCGATGGCCTCCTCGCACACGAGCTTGGTCCGCAACCACGCCAGCGGCACGGTGTCGGCGCCGATCACCGAGATGTACACGAAGTGGCGAACGTTCCCGCACGCGGCGAGCAGGTTGCGGGTCGCGATGTCGTCGCCCTTCTGACCGCCTGCCAGGTGCACCACGACGTCGACGTCGGTGTCGATCCGCGGAACCTGGGTCATCAGGTCGCAGGTGATGTCGCCGTTGCCGCGGCTCAGCACTAGAACCTCTGCGCCGTGAGCGCGGAGCTGCGGGACGACGTGCTTGCCGAGGGTGCCGGTGCCGCCGGTGACGAGGATCTTCATGATTACGCTCCTGTCCGAGTGCCTTGATGCCCGGTCGACCCGGAGGCGCTCGGGAACGTGACAGGTTGTGAGCCAGGCCACAGGGGGGAGTTGTGATCGCGCAGTTCGAGCAGGAGCGTCCACGGCTGAGGGCGATCGCCCACCGGATGCTCGGGTCGTTCGCGGAGGCCGACGACGCGCTGCAGGACGCGTGGCTGCGCGTCGAGAAGGCCGACACCAGCGAGATCGAGAACCCCGCCGCGTGGCTCACGACCGTCGTCGGGCGCGTGTGCTTGAACATGCTGCGCGACCGGAAAGAGCACGCGTTCGAGATGCCGGACACGGTGATCGACACCAAGGAAGAACCCGAGTATCAGGCCGTGGCCAAGGACGAGGTCGGGCTCGCGATGCTGGTCGTGCTCGACACCCTCAAGCCCGACGAGCGGCTGGCGTTCGTGCTGCACGACATGTTCGCGGTGCCGTTCGACGACATCGCGCCGTTGATCGACAAGACGCCCACGACCACCCGCCAGCTCGCGTCACGGGCGCGCAAACGCGTGCAGGACCGGCCGCAGCCGAACGTCGACCTGCCGAAGCAGCGGGAAGTGGTGAACGCGTTCCTCAGGGCGTCGCGCGAAGGCGACCTGGAGGGCCTGGTGTCGGTGCTGCACCCGGACGTCACGCTCAAGGCGGGTGCGCTGGAGGTCATCGGCGGCCGCACGGTGGCGGGGCGGGCCAGCCTGTTCCGCAAGTACGCGACGATGGCGGAGATCCAGTTCGCGCTCATCGGCGGCGAGATCGGGTTCGTCACCCGGGTCAACGGCGTGCTGTTCTCGGCGATGGCCTTCACCGTGCGCGACGACAAGATCGTCGCGATCCACGTCATCCAGGACAAGGAGCAGCTCGCCGCTCTCGTCTAAGCGAGGAACTCCAGCCTGGTGGCCATGGCGTAGGAATCAAGCATCGGGTGATCAACTGGCTTCTTCTGTTGGCACGTGAAGAACTTCAGGTCATCTCGACGACGACCTTGCCCTTCGCGCGTCCTTTCTCGACATACGCCAAAGCCTCGTTCGTCGCTTCGAACGGGAAGACGCGGTCCACGACCGGGGTGATGGCTCCGGCGTCGATGAGCGAGGTGATCTCGCGGAGCTGCTCACCGTTCGCCCGCATGAAGAGGAACGAGTAGCCGACCTGGCGACGCTTGGCCGCTTTCCTGGCCCCACGGCTCAGGAAGCGCGTTGCCGGCCGCAGGATCCACGGCTTCCCGATCTCCTTCGCGAAGGCCGGGTCGGGCGGGCCGGAGATCGAGATGAGCTTCCCGCCGGGCTTCAGCACGCGCAGGGACTTCGCGAGCGTCGCGTCGTCCTGGCTGTGCAGCACCACGTCGTAGTCGTGCAGGACGGTTTCGAAGTCCTCGGTCCGGTAGTCGATCACGACGTCCGCGCCGAGACGTTCGACCAAGCCGGTGTTCGCCGCACTGGTGGTCGTGGCGACGGTGGCACCGAGGTGCTTGGCCAGCTGGATCGCGAACGTTCCCACCCCGCCGGAACCCGCCTGGACGAAGACCTTCTGCCCCTTGCGCAGGCCGGCCATCTCGATCAACGCCTGCCAGGCGGTCAGGCCGACCAGCGGGACGGAAGCCGCTTCGGCCATCGTGAGCCGCTTCGGCTTCAGGGCCAGGTCGTTCTCGCTGACGGAGATGAACTCGGCGAAGGTGCCGATCCGGTCCTTGCCCGGCCGCGCGTAGACCTCGTCGCCGACGCTGAACTTCCGCACCCCGGACCCGACCCTGGCCACGACGCCGGCCACGTCGTTGCCCAGGACGAACGGCGGGCGATAGGGCAGGAACAGCTTGAACTCCCCGTTCCTGATCTTGGCGTCCAGCACGTTGACGCTCGCGGCGTGGACGCGGACCAGCACGTCGTGCGCTCCCACTTCGGGGTCCGGCACCTCGCCGGACCGCAGCCCGCCACCTCTTCCGTAGCGATCGACGACGAACGCGCGCATGTCACGGGCTCCTGCTCTATTGGATTACGACCATACGACAATAAGCTGGGCGCGAGCCGGGACGCAAGAGGGCCGGCGGATTTGGATTACGATCGTACTCACTTGGGGTTGGAGGAGCGCGTGGTGCGGTACGGGAAAGAGCACAAGCAGGCGACCAGGCAGCGGATCGTCGAGACCGCGGGCCGCCGGCTCAAGCGCGACGGCATCGACGGCTCCGGGGTCGCGACGCTCATGAAGGACGCGGGGCTGACCAACGGCGCCTTCTACGCCCACTTCGAGTCCAAGGAAGACCTGGTCGCGACTGCGGTCACCGACCAGCTGAACGGACAACGGGAGTGGCTCGCCACGTTCGCGCCAGGCCGCGAGGGCGTCGACCAGATCGTGCGGGCGTACCTCTCGCCGGAGCACCGGGACAACCCCGAGGACGGCTGCCCGTCCGCCGCGCTGCTCGACGAGATCGGCCGGTGCGCGGAACCGACCAGGCAGGCCTACACCGACAGCGTGGTGGCCCTCATCGACGACATCGCCGCCCGGCTGGCACCGCACGATCCGCCGTCGGCGCGCACCGCGACCCTCGGCGTCTACGCCCTGATGATCGGGACACTCCAACTCTCCCGCGCCCTGGCCGACCGGCGGCTCGCCGACGACGTCCTGGAGCAGGGGATCCGCAACACTCTCACTGTGCTGGACGCCACGTCACAGGGCTCGTAAAGCACGTCACAGGGCTCGTAAAGGGTGACAGGACGGTGGCCGAGCACGCCGAAGCGGAGTTCGGCACACCAGGCTGCTGATCGGCGGCGAGTCGGCGGGCGCGCACCTGAGCGTCCTGACGTTGCTGCGCCTGCCCGGCGTGTTCCAGGCGGTTGAAACGCACCTATGAGCTGGGCACCCCGGGAATGACGTCCGAGCAGCCGAGATCTCGCCCGTGTTCGCCGACCTGACCGGCCTGCTGCCTGTCCGGATCGTCGTCGGTGCCGAGGACCCGCTGCTCGACGATTCCGTCGCCTGTGTATCCGCTGACGATCACCGAACAGGAGCTGCGACGTGAGCGGGAGTTCTTGGCAGGATCGGGTTTGTGAACCGCACTGCCCGCCTGTACGCGCTGGTGGAGGAGCTGCGCGCGGCGGCACCGAGGTCGTTGACGGTCGTGGTGCTCGCCGCAGCCGAACGTCGACCTGCCGAAGCAGCGGGAAGTGGTGAACGCGTTCCTCAGGGCGGCGTCGCGTGAAGGCGACCTGGAGGGCCTGGTGTCGGCGCGGCACGTCGCGATCCACGTCATCCAGGACGAAGAGCAACTCGCCGCGATCGTTTGAGCCCAGGCTTTACGCTGTGCCCGTGGACGGCACGCGCAACGTCTTCTCCGGCAACGCGGAGAACGTGCTGCAGGTGGGCAACGTGCACGGCGACGTGAACGTGCATTACGGCCCGGCTGAGTTCGACCGGCTCGAACGCGCCGCCGAGAGCCTGGCTGCGGCTGTCGGCGAACAGTGGCGGCGTGAAGCCGAGGCGCGGTCGCTCAACCGCCCCCGGCCGTTGCGCGTGCGGTGGTCGGACGAGGACGACGACGTCGTTGCGTGGTTCCGGGCGCGGCCAGGCACCAGGATGATCGTGCTGGGCCGGCCGGGAGCGGGAAAGACCGTGCTGGCGCTGCTGTTCACCCTCGGCATGCTCGCCGTGCGTAAGCAGGGCGAACCCGTGCCGGTGCTGCTGACGGTGTCGTCGTGGGACCCGCGCACCGAACATATGCACGCCTGGATCGCCCGGCGCCTGAACGAGGACTACAAGGCCCTCGACGCCGGCGCCGCACTGCGACTCGTGCGCGGCGGCTACGTGCTGCCGGTTCTGGACGGGCTCGACGAACTGCCCGCCGACCTGCACGTCCCGGCGCTCGACGGCATCGACCGCGCCACCGGCAATGCACCGCTCGTCCTCACCTGCCGCAACGAGGACTACCGGGAAGCCGTGGCCGTCGGCGGTACGACCGTGTCCGAGGCCGCAGTCGTCGAGCTGCGCGAGGTCGACGTGGCCGACGCGATCGACTTCCTCTCCACCGGACCCGAGGCGTCGGTGGCCAGGTGGACGCCTGTGTTCGAGCACCTGCGAGAGCACCCCGGCGGTCCGCTGGCGGCCGCGCTGACCACACCGCTCATGGTCGACCTCGCGCGCACGGCCTACCGCAACCCCACCACGGATCCTGCCGAGCTGCTGGACTCGTCGCGGTTCGGCGAGGTCGCCGAGATCGAGCACCACCTGCTCGACCAGTTCGTGCCTGCCAAGTACGACCCGCACCCCGCGGCCCCGCTCACCGGCGAGTCGCCCGCCACGACCCGCACCTACCGTCAGGACAAGGCGGGGAAGTGGCTGGCGTTCCTCGCGACCGACCTGCGGCAGCGGCGGTTCCGCGACATCGCCTGGTGGCGCTTGCCCGGACAACGCACGGTCCTGGCGGTCCTGCTGGCCGTGGCGTTCGCGAGCATGTGGGTGTGGGATCCGCTCGCGATGCTGGTCGCCGGGCTCATCTGCGGCGTCGGAATCGACTGGTACACCGTGGGACTGCTCAGATCGACCGTCTGTCCGGCTTCCGGGCTCTTGCAAGCCTATGCCCGCGTGGTGCGCCTGGTGATGGCGGCCAAGGAGCCACAGCGGGTGAGCCCGAGGCTGCGCGGCCGCACACCGCACATCGCGGGGAAGACGGCGCGTGGATTCGCGATAGGCGTCTTGCTCGGTGTGGTCCCCGGCTGGCCGTCCGCGCTCGTTCTCGGGGGCGTCGGCGCGGTCCTGGCAGGGCTGCGCGCCTGGCTGATGGCACCTTCCGGCCACTTCGCCGTGCCCGATCCGGTCCTCGCCCTGCGCCATGACCGCCGTTCGGTCTGGCTGGTGATGCTCCTGGCCGTCCTCTGCGTCTTCGGCGGGCTGGCCGCCGGCGGACAGGTCTCGTGGGACCCGGCCGGTGTCCGCCTGAGCCTCACGTTCGCCATCGGTGTGGGCCTCGGGCTCGTGTGGATGAGCGCGTGGGCGGCCTCGGTGCTCGGGCGCACCTGGTGGGCGTTGTGCGGCAAGCTGCCGTGGCGGCTGATGACGTTCCTCGACGACGCGCATCGGCGCGGTGTGCTGCGCCAGGCCGGCATGGTCTTCGAGTTTCACCACGTGCGGCTGCAGAACCGTCTCGCCGGGGGCGTCACGACCTCGTCCGCGGACTTCCCGGACACGTTCGACGGGCTCGGCTGGCACACGGCGGGAGTCGCGGAAGGCTTGCCGCACAACTGGGTCCGCGACCTCTTCGAGGACTCCGCCGGCCGGATGTGGGCCGGGACGTCCGGCGGTGTGGCGATCTGCGACGACGACGGGTGGCGCGCTCACACCACGGACCACGGTCTGCCCCACAATGCCGTGACGTGCGTTCGCGAGGACGCGGCCGGGCGGATCTGGCTGGCCACCGAAGGCGGGTTGTGCCGCTGGGCCGGTGCCAGGTTCGTGCCCGAGCAGGCCCCGAGCAGGCGGATCCTCACTCTGCACGTCGACCGGGAGCACCGGCTGTGGGCGGGTTCCGACTCCATGAACCCGTTCACGGACAGCGGCCTGCACATGTTCGACGGCACGGACTGGCACTCGTTCACAGTCGGCGAAGGCATGGTCAGCCGGGACGTCCGGAAGGTGTTCGAAGACTCGCACGGCCGCATCTGGGTGATCCCGCAGTGGTACAGCGTCGGCAGGGGCGCCGGCTACTGGGACGGGACGTCCTGGCGGTGGTTCAGCGTGGCGCACGGCCTGATCGACGACCACGTGCGCACGATGGCGGAGGACGCGTCCGGCCGCCTCTGGTTCGGGACGCGCGAGGGCATCTCGATCTACGCCGACGGTGTCTGGCAGAGCGTGACCACTGTGGACGGTCTGGTCGACGACCGGGTGCACGCGTTGTTCGCCTCCGGCCAGTCGATGTGGGTCGGCACCGAGGGCGGCGTGAGCAGCTTCGACGGTGAGACCTGGACGTCGTTCACGAAAGCCGACGGCCTGGCGGAGGACTTCACGCAGGTCATCGCGCAGGACCGGCACGGCCACATGTGGTTCGGGAGCCGTTGCGGCATCAGCCGCCGGTTATTCCGTGAGTAAGACCACTGTCGCCGCTGGTCACATCGGGCGCCCGCCAAGTGTCTGGTGAAGTGGGCGCTTGATCGAAGGGACCACAACGATGGTCGTCAGGGAGTTGGATCAGCAGAACAGACTTGCCTACCGGCTGCTCGGCCGGTTCGCCGAGGCGGCGGACGTGGTGCGCGAAGCACGCCGCAAGACCGAGAGCGAACCGGGCTGGCTCGACACCGTGATCGCGCGGATCAGTCTCACGATGCTGCGCGGACGGCACAAGGGTGGCTTCGAGATGCC